>JAICVH010000275.1 GCA_025935435.1 Burkholderiales bacterium | reverse complement strand
CGCCAAGCATGCGCTCGCACTCTCCCTGCAGCTCCAGATGCTCGATCTCGCGCGCGATTGCGAGGCTTTGCTCGAGGTGATTGCGCGCCTCCCGATCGTCGCCACTGTAGATGCAGATCTGCGCCAGATGCTGATGCCCGATCGCCTCGCCACGCCGATCTCCCAATCGACGAAAGATCGCCAACGCCTCTTCCTCGCGTTCGCCAGCGCTCGCGACATCGCCCCTGTGAACCAAGGCCTCCGACAGTGTGGAAAGCGCCGCCGCGACGTCGACTTCGTTACCGAGTGCCCGCCGAAGCACCAAGCATCTCTCGAGCATATCGCGCGCCTGCGCGTAGTCTCCCTGACTCGTTGCGAGCGCTGCTCCCACATAAAGGGCGTGCGCGAGCGCAGTCTCGTGTGCCTGCACGGGCGGGAGCGCAAGCATGACGCGAATGTAATCGCGGCCCTCGGTTGCGTGGCCTCCAAGGATCCAGAAACCCTGCATTGCAACGGCGATCTTGACCGCGATTATGGGATCGCCACCACCGGTCAACCCCAGTGCGATCGCCGCGCGCACGTTGTCGAGCTCGGTTTCGACGCGACGCATCCATTCCGCTTGCTTTCTGCCCAGCAGGCCGTTTCGCGCAGCCTTTGCCAGTACAAAGTAATACTCGTAATGTCTCTGGGCGAGAGCGGTCGACTCGCCGGCCCGTTGCAGCTTCTCGCGCCCGTAGTCGCGGATGGTCTCGAGCATTCGGTAACGCGTACCGGCCGCCCACTCGGCGCTCAATACGAGCGACTTGTCCACCAGCGACGCGAGTAGATCAAGCATGTCGTCGGAAGCCAATGGATCTACGCCGCAAATCTGTTCGGCTGCGGTCAAGTCGAAGCTGCCCGCGAACACGCTTAGGCGAATGAGAGCGAGCTGCTCGTGCTCCGACAGAAGGTCGTACGACCAGTCGACGAGCGCACGAAGAGTCTGCTGACGCTCAAGCAAAACGCGCCCACCCCCGGTTAAGAGCTTGTACCGATCCTTTAAGCGTGAGTTGATTTCGGCGACCGTTAGTGAACGTACGCGCGCCGCAGCAAGCTCGAGCGCGAGCGGTATGCCCTCCAGCCGCGCGACCAGTTCAGCCACTTGAAGTGCTTCGTGCTCGTCGAGCGAGAACGAGGGACTGTGCAGCCGCGCGCGATCGACGAAGAGCCGCACCGCGGTCGAGCGCGACAGCGCTTCCACGTTCCCCGCACGATCAGGGACAGGTAGCGGAAGCAGCGGGTACGTCTGCTCGCCGGGCACGCGTAGCGGCTCGCGGCTTGTCGCGATGATGCGCACTTCCGGTGCCGAGGCCAGGATGGCATCCGCAATGGTGGCCGCCGCGCTGATTACCTGTTCGCAGTTGTCGAGGATTAGCAGTGTCTTTCGCGGCTTGAGATGCGCCCTGAGGGATTCGACGATCGGGCGTCCCGGTTCCTCGTGTAAGCCGAGCGCCTTCGCAACCGCGCTCGCGACGAGCGAAGGTTCGCGAATCGAAGCAAGATCCACGAACCAGGCGCCGTCGTCGAACCGATCCATCAGCTTGGTGCCCACCTGTAACGCCAGCCGGGTCTTGCCCAAGCCACCCATCCCCAGCAGCGTCAGAAGCCGTGCGCCTTGCAGCAACGCCTCGACCTCCATCAGTTCCCGCTCGCGTCCGATGAACGAGGTCAACTGCTGCGGGAAGTTGTTCGGTGTAGCCTCAAGCGAGCGCAGCGGTGGAAAGTCATCGCGAAGCCGGGGGTGAAGCACCTCGTAGACGCGTTCGGGCGTTGCCAACCCTTTGAGCCGCACATCGCCGAGATTGCGCAGGGAAATATCCGCCGGCAGGCGATCTGCCAAAAGTTCGGCTACGGAACGCGACACGAGCACTTGGCCACCGTAAGCTGAATGCATGATCCGCGCGGCGCGGTTCAACGTACTTCCGAAATAATCATTGTCGCGGAGCTCCGCTTCACCGGAATGCAGCCCGCAACGCACCATGAGCGGAATGCCAGCTGTTACGGCTGGGTCGCGAAGCTCAGCCTGAATGGCGACGACGGCACGAACAGCGTCCAGTGAGTCTGCGAAAGCGGCGTATATGCCGTCACCGGTCGACTTTATGACTCGCCCACGATGCGCATCGACGGCCGTTCGCATGAGCTGGTCGTGGCAGGCAACGGCTTGGGCCATTCGCACCGGTTCCTCTTCCCACTTCTCGGTGCTACCTTGGATGTCCGTAAACAGGAAGGTCAACGCGCCGTCGGAGGGCAACTCATCGACGAGACGGGTCGCATTCACTTTAGACGCCGAACACCGTTGCAAGTCGCCGCGCAACTCATCTTGCCGATAGGAGAACGGAATGGATCGTGTCGCGACTCAGCGCACAACATCGCCTACCCGAGCGCGATGATGATGAGATCGGCGCGCCAGTCTCGACAAGCCCCGCTCACCCCATCCGCCGTGTACATTGTCAATAGAGAATAGTCCTCGACAGCGCCTCGGTGGGTTCTCGAGTGCATCGTGGCGGAGACGCGAGCGATTTCCTTGCCCGTCAGCAATCTGAACAGGTCAATGAAATGCGTAGCGACACTAATGGTGGATCCGCCGCCAGAGAAATGCGGGATCGGTCGCCCAACCGGCGCCTGCCGTTTTGCTGGCAAAGAACGGCTCGCTTGCACAACGGAATTCAGGGGTTCCTTCCGCGTAGCGAGGGCTGACCGCTTCGCGTAACTCTCTTGGTATGGTAAGCAAACCTACACCGGCGCTAAATGCGGGCTGGGCCAGCGAATGAGATCATTCCTGTTCAACAACGCTCGAGTGCTAGATGGCAGTGGCGCGCCGCCGTTCGCCGCCGACGTACTCGTCACCGGTAATCGCATCGCGGACATCGCCGAGCCTGGCATGATCGCGACCGCTGGTGCGCACGATGTCATCAGCTGTGCGGGTGCCACGCTGATGCCAGGCTTGATCGAGCCGCACGCTCACCTGTCGTTCGTCGACCAGGCCACGCCGTTCGCATTTCACGCGATACCGGTGGAGGAGCATCTGCTCCTCACGCTTAAGCACGCGCGGCTGTATCTCGACCAGGGCTTCACGAGCTGCTTCTCTGCAGCGGCGACGAAGCCACGCCTCGACATCGTGGCGCGCAACGCGATCGATTGCGGCGACTTTCCTGGACCGCGCCTGCGCGCCGCAAGCGTGCAACTGACGGTCACCGGCGGAGTCGGCGACCTGCGGCAGATGCATCTCGATCCTGGCGACGCCATGTACACGTTGCCCTGTGATGGTGCCGATGCGTTTCGCCGTGCGGCGCGGGAGGCATGTCGAGAAGGCGTCGACGTCATCAAGATCGTACCCTCCGGGGACACCTCGACGCCGGCCGTGCCATCGGCGCGCACGTTGATGACCGACGACGAGGTAGCGGCGGTCTGCGACGTTGCCCGCTCGCAAGAGCGCGTTGTCGCCGCCCACGCGCGTAGCGCGGAATCGATCAAGATGTGCGTGCGCCATGGGGTGAAGGCGCTGTATCACGCAACATACGCCGACAGCGAGGCGAAGGACATGCTGGAAGCAAAACGCGACCAGGTGTTCGTTGCGCCAGCCGTGTCGGTGACGATCACGCGGTTGTCCGAAGCGGGTAAGCACGGCCTGCCCTCCACCCCCGAACTGAGAGCGCGTATCGAGCGCGACCTCGAACTCACGCTCGAGTGCATGGTTGATTTGAGACGCCGCGGCGTGCGCGTCCTGCCTGGCGGCGACTACGGATTCAAGTGGAATCCGCACGGTACCAACGCGCGCGATCTCGCGATCTTCGTCGAACGCATGGGATTCACGCCGATGGAAGCAATCGTGGGTGCCACCAAGTGGGGCGGCGAGCTCATGGGAATGGGTCACGAGCTGGGCCAGGTCCGCTCGGGCTTTCTTGCGGACCTTCTGCTCGTTGACGGCGATCCGCTGCAGGACGTGCGCATCCTCGAGGATCGCGAGCGTTTGCTTGCAATCATGAAGGACGGAGTCTTTTACAAGCCACCTTCGCTAGACAGACACTGAAGAGGCGGGAATCGTGGATTACCGAATTCGTGGCCGCAGGGCCATTGTGTGCGCGGCGAGCCAGGGCCTTGGCAAAGGCTGCGCGATTGCACTCGCCCAAGAAGGGGTCGACCTCGTCATCAACGCGCGCAACGCCGATGCGCTGCAAGCCACCGCTGCGGAGATTCGCGCTAATACGGGCGTGACGGTGACCGCAGTTGCGGCGGATGTCACGACGCCCGAGGGTCGCAGCGCCATTGTCGCTGCATGTCCCGTACCGGACATTCTGGTCAACAATGCCGGTGGCCCGCCGATCGGCGATTTCCGCGATTGGGACGAAGCGGAGTGGCAGAAGGCGGTGAACGACAACATGATCACGCCGATCATGCTGATACGTGCAGTGGTGGATGGCATGAT
>JAICVH010000582.1 GCA_025935435.1 Burkholderiales bacterium | reverse complement strand
TGCGCGATGCGCGCGTACGCCGAATGGTTGTGGATCGACTCGAAGTTTTCGGCTTCGACGATGAACGCCGCGAAACGATCGTCGGCCGCAAGGCGCGCGGCGACGCCGCGGACCAGGTCCTCGACGAAGCGTGGATTGTCGTACGCGCGCTCGGTAACGTACTTTTCGTCCGCGCGCTTCAAAATGCCGTACACCTCGCACGACGCTTCGTCCTCGGCGATGCGGATTACTTCAGCGATGTCGACCGGTTCGAGTGTGCGCACGCCGATCGTGACGAGCGAACGCTGGTTGTGCGCCCCGTACGCCGAGATCTCCTTCGAGCAAGGACAAAGCGACGTCACCGGCACCGACACGTTCAGCGTGCTGGTGAAGACGTCCCCGGCAAGCTCGGCCGTCAGTTGTACGTCGATATCGAGGAGGCTCGCCACGCCAGAGACCGGCGCCAGCTTGCGTACGAAGAACGGGAACGCGATCTCGACGCGGCCTCCTGGCGCATCGAGGCGCGTCATCAGTTGCTCGACGAACGGGCGCAGACCGCTCACCGTCAACGCCTCGGCACCGGGAGCTGCGCGCTCCTCGAGCAGTTCGACGAGGCGCGACATGTGCGTGCCCTTCTGGGTCCCGGGCAGCGCTACGTAAACGTTGCAGGTCGCGATCGTGACCTGCGCAGCGGCGCCGCCGTCGGCGAACGGCAACGGATAACGCAAGCCCTTGATGCCGACGCGGTCGATCGCGAGGTTGCGTTCGTCGTGGCCGGACTGGACGTCCGGAATGGGGATCAGCCGGCTGGGCGTGTCGGGTCGGTTCATTGGATCAAGTGTGCCATATCGAAAAATGCATGCGCCTGTCATTTGACGCCCGCAACAGCGTCGCGCGCGTTCGGTGATCGGGCGACGGGCACCGCTGCCAGGCGGCGTGTGTTCGCAGCGTTGGATGCAAGACGATCGTTACGCGTTTCACGATGAGCGCAACACGATCCAGTCGACGATGTCCCGCAGGCGCTGTCCCGTGCTGCCGAACGGCGCCAGCGCCGCGACCGCCCGGTCGTGGAGAACACGCAGATGTCGCTCGGCCTCGGTGACGCCCAGCAGCGTGACGAAGGTTGCCTTGCGCTGCACCGCGTCCTTGCCTGCGGTCTTGCCAAGCGTCGCCGCGGAGCCGGCAACATCGAGAATGTCATCGGCGACCTGGAAGGCGAGGCCCGCCGCGTTCGCATAGCGATCGAGCGCTTCCGCGTCGGCGGCAGCGAGCGCCGTACCGCAACGCGCACCCAGTTGCACGGCGGCACGAATCAGCGCACCGGTCTTCAGTGAATGCATCCTCGTCAGCGCTTCGACATCGAGCGTTTGGCCGGTCGCGTCGAGGTCGAGTTGCTGGCCCCCCGCCATGCCGCGATGGCCTGCGGCGTCCGCCAGCAGCGCACAGGCGCCGCCGTCCTCAACGCCGGCCAGAACGGTAAACGCCAGCGACTGCAGGGCGTCTCCTGCCAGGAGCGCAGTCGCGACATCGAACGCAATGTGACAGGTAGGCCTGCCTCGTCGCAGTGCATCGTCGTCCATGCACGGCAGATCGTCGTGCACCAGCGAATACGCATGCACGAGTTCGACCGCCGCCGCGCAGGCGTCGACGCGATCGATGTCTGCGCCGTTAATCTCGGATGCGGCGTAGGCGAGCAACGGTCGCACGCGTTTGCCGCCGCCGAGCGTCGCGTAGCGCATCGCCTGGGCAAGGCGCGGTGCAGCGCTATCGTCACCAGGCAGCACGCGACCCAGAACGCTCTCGATGCGCTGCCGTCGCTCGCCGGCCCAGTCGGAGAACGTCAGTGGGTCATGCATCGTCCGCGTTATCGGGCGCGAACGGCTGCAGCAGGCCCTTTTCGAGGATCTGTACCTGCTGCTCCGCGTCCTTCAGCGCCGACTGGCAATAGGCAAGCAACTCGGCGCCGCGCTTGTACGCGGCGAGCGATTCCTTGAGCGGAAGCTCGCCGCTTTCCATGCGGCCGACCAGTTCCTCGAGCTCCGCAAGCGCCGTTTCGAAACTGCGCGCGGATTCAGGTGTCTCGGGCATGGGTAGGGCGGAATCGTGCAAATGCGGCGGGTGGCTCGACACTACGCGGACCCTCCGGTCCTTGACCCGCGAACGGAGAACCCAATATACTAGCATGTTTTGACGACGCGGCCTTTTTGGGACGTTTGCGCCGGGCTTCACCGGCGGCGCGCGGGCCCACGCGATCCTTTCGCGCGGCCGACTTAGCAAAGCGGTCCGGACGTTTCAATCTCTGAAGACGATGCGTTCCGGGTTGTTGGGTTGGGTTGGTTGTTTGACGCTTGAAAGGACGATCGATGTCGGATCTCGCCACCGCCGCGCGGCTGGGACAAGCCACGTCGCAGCTTCCTGCTGCCTG
>JAICVH010000724.1 GCA_025935435.1 Burkholderiales bacterium | reverse complement strand
TTCAGACCGTGCGCCGCACCGCTTTCAAGCAGCGCGCGGTAGTGGAACGCCGCGTGTGCGAACGCGCTTCGCGGCGCCGAATTGGAGCAATACGCAGCGCTCGCAAGCATCAGCGACGCACGCAGGTCGTCGATGTTGCGCTCGTTGGACCGATCGGGCGCCTTGTCGAACCACTTGGGGATCATCAGTTCGGCGGCGAACCCCTGCGCGACGCGACCGTCGGTGCCGCGAATCGTCGCCCGCACGAACGCTTGCGGCGCTGCGCTTACGGTTGCGGCACCGAACCGGAACGGCAGGCGCAGCGTCACCGGTCGCTCGAAGCACTCGAGTGACGTGACGGCAAAACGTGGGGCGCGCAGCGCTCGCTTGTTCATCGCTTCAGGCGTCGAGCGCACCCTGCGAATAGAAGTGCCTGCGGATCGTTTGCGCGAGCGCCGTGAACGTCGGATCGCCCATCACGCCGAGCGAGCGGGGTCGCGGAAGTGGCACGTCGTAGATTGCGGCGATCGAGCCGGGCCGCTCGGTCATCACGAGCACGCGATCGGCAAGGAACACGGCTTCGGGAATGCTGTGCGTGATGAACAGCACCGTCTTGCGCGTCTCGTACCAGATGCGCTGCAATTCGAGGTTCATGCGCTCGCGCGTCATCGCGTCGAGCGCACCGAACGGCTCGTCCATCAGCAGCACCGATGGATCGTGGACGAGCGCGCGGCAGATCGCCGCGCGCTGCTGCATGCCGCCGGACAACTGCCAGGGCAGCGTGCGTTCGAAATCGGCGAGCCCCGCCATGCTGAGCAACGCCTTGGCCTTCGGCAGATACTGGTCGCGCGGCAGGTGCCGCATCTCGATCTGCAGCATGACGTTTGCGAGCACGGTCCGCCAGGCGAGCAGCACGGGACTCTGGAACACGATGCCGACGTCGTCCGGTGGCCCGCGCACGTCCTTGCCATTCAGCGTGATGCGTCCGTGAGAGGCGGGCAGCAGGCCGGCGACCATCTTGAGCAGCGTCGATTTGCCGCATCCCGACGGCCCGACGATCGCCAGAAATTCACCATCGGTGATGTCGAACGTCAGCGGCTTCAGCGATTCGACTTCGCCGTCGCGCGTACGGTACGTCTTCGCGACGTCGCGCAGTGTGATCAGCGCGGGTCGCATCGCGACCGTTGCGGTCGAGCCGGAGGATGCGCGTGTAGCGACCGCGGGTGGCATGAATGACGTCGAGGCGGGCGTGGCGGTTCGTGCCGCGCCCGCAGGCTCGGTCAGGGAAGGTAGTCGTTCGAGTAGTAGTCGGTTGCCTTGCCGGCGCTTGCTTTGTCCAGACCACCGTATTCGACCAGCAGCGCCAGTGTCTCGTTCATGTTCTTGCCGCCGACGCGCAGCGGACGATCGTTGGGATTGTCCGGCCCCTTGTAGAGCGCAGCGGTGTTCTTCATGCCGACGAGTGCGGTTTCCTTGACCCCGGATTTCGGATTCGCCGCCAGCATGGCGTCGACCGCGGCTTCGGGGCTCTTGGCCGCCTCCTCGAGCGATTTGGTCGTCGCGCGCATGAATCGCTTGACGACGTCCGGCTTCTGCTTCAGAAACTCCTTCTGCACGATGATGCCGCTCGAGACCATATTGACGCCGTAGTCCGCGAAGCGGATCGGATACACCTGCTTGTGCGTCGCATCCTGCAGCTTGATCGCCTGG
>JAICVH010000225.1 GCA_025935435.1 Burkholderiales bacterium | reverse complement strand
GACGAGCTACGCCAATCACTGGTCCAATCGGGTCACTCCGCGGGCGACGCCGAGCGCCTCGCGCGCGCGTTGAGCGCTCGCTATGCCGACAGCAGCCGGGACCGGATGCGACACATTTTCCGCAACGTACCCGCGATCTACGGTTTCTCGTCGGTTGCGCCGCTCGGCCCGCTGGCGGCGACGTATCTGGACCGCTATCTGCAAGCGGGCGGCGCGCATGAGGTAGGGACCGGCCGCGCCGGCTCACGGGTCGTCGGCTACTTTCCCGGGCGGTCGCTGACGCTGACGCGCGGCCTGCGGGACGGCGATGCGGATGCCCCTTCACGCAAGGACGTCTGCGAGTTCGTTGACGATCGACTGACCGCCGCACAGAAGGTCGAGTCCGTGCATCGGCTGCTCGGGCGAGACATGGCCGAGGTCCGCGTGTTCCTCGATCGACTCGAACGCTTTGCGGCGTCGCTCGATGAAAAGGTGCGTCAGGCGCCCGGCGTTGCGCGCGCCCTCGATGCGATCGCCAGCGACGGCCAGGCACGCGCGCGTTATCTCGACTTCCTTCGCAACGGTGATCGTCCGGCGTTGCGGGCACGACTGATCGAACTGGCGGGTGATCTCGGGTGGCTGTCGCCCGTGGAACAGCGCGCGGAATTGATGCACATGATTGGCGACCAGCTTGCGCAGGCATCCGTCAGCGCCGCGGACGTCGATCTCGTGTGCCGTCTGAACCGCGACCACGCGCTCGACGGTGGCCTTGCACAGGTCGCGCTGCCGGCGCGTAACGGCGTTGGTCGCGCCGCGATTCTCGCCTGCCTCGGCAGCGATGAAGATCGTGCACGCGTCATCCACGCGCTCGTGAGCCCCAATGACGCTGACGTACAGATCGCGCAAGTTTACTTCCGGCATCATCCGATTGCCGACGTCCACACGCTGCGTGAAGTGGCGGCGGGCATTGCCGGCATGTCCGACGCCGTGGCTCAGGCGCGTGCGCTCGACACGCTTGCGCACCACCGCTTGAGCGATCGTGCAACGCTCGAAACATTGACCGATCTGTTCCCGTCAGCGAAATCCGTCAACGTGCAGCGGGCGATTGCGGGGATCCTCATTCGGTCGGACTACGGACAGATCGCCTCGCCCGAACTGGTGCGCGCGCTACGGGATCATCGGCTCAAATCCCCCGATGGCAACGACCTGATCGACGTCCTGATCCGGCGGCTGTCGGTTTCCTGATACTCGCCGTCGGTTCCTGCTTCCGCGCCGGGGCATTTACACCCCGTGCGCCTTGCGAACGTGTAATACTGGCGCGTTTTTTTGCGCCGGGTTCCGTTCGCGATGTCTCTGCTGTCCAAGTTCGTGGTACTGGCGGTGACCGCCGCCAGCGTCTGGCCGCACGATGTGCATGCCGACAAGAAGACGGTGTGCACGATCACCGTCAATTCTTCCGATGAGCGGGAAGTATTCCGGCGGAGCCTGCCGCCGGACCAGTTCGACTTTGTCGAACTCGTCGAGCGCGGTCGGCCGGACTGGCTCGCGTCGGCGTGCCGCAAGGGCGTGCGCTGCGACACGCTGCTCATTTCCGGACACTTCGATGGCGGCGACGAGTTCTATTCGGACCGCGTCGACGCGCGCGAGTCGCTGCCCGTCGACGAGATGGAGCGCGTCTCCTGCAGCGATTCGTGCCCGGGCCTCTTTTCGCAGTTGAAGGAGGTGTACCTGTTCGGCTGCAACACGCTCAATGCCGATGCGCTGAAAAGCGTATCGGCCGAAGCCGTGCGCAGCCTGGTGCGCGCCGGCCATTCGCCTGCCGACGCCGAACGCCTCGCGCAGGTGCTGAACCAGCAGCATGGCGACAGCAATCGCGACCGCATGCGGCAAATCTTCAAGGATGTGCCTGTCATTTACGGCTTTTCCTCGAAGGCGCCGCTTGGCCGCTCGGCGGGCCCGCTGCTCGAGCGCTATTTCCAGGCGGGAGGGGCGTCCGAAGTCGCGAGCGGTCGCGCGAGCGGCAAGCTGCTGTCGCTGTTCGCACCGGTATCGATGGCGGTGACGGCCGGCGCCACTGATCGTGACGCGCAAGCCAGCTATCGCAGCGACGTCTGCCGGTTTACCGACGATCGACTTTCCACCGAGCAGAAGCTCGCGTTCGTCCACCAGCTGCTCGGCCGGAATATGGCCGAGGTGCGGATGTTCCTCGATCGCCTCGAAAAATACGCGACGACCGTCGCAAGCGGCGTTGGTCAATCCGCGAGCGTGGCCAAGGCGCTCGCGGCGATCGCCGGCGACCGTCCGGCGCGCGAGCGCTATGTCGAATTCATGCGCGATGCCGACCAGCCGTCAATACGCGCGCGGATGATTCGGCTCGCGGCACGGCTCGGATGGCTCACCCCGGATCAGCAGCACGCCGAGCTCATCCGGATGATCGAAAGCCGCCTCGATCGCACGGATATCGGTGCCGACGACATCGACCTCGTCTGCACGCTGAACGCAGAACATGCGCTCGATGATGCGCTCACCGGTTTCAAGTTGACCGCAACGCGCCTGCACGATGTTGGCAGCGCGGGCCTGCTCGCGTGCCTGGGAAGCCCGATTGCCCATGCGCGCGTGCTGAAAGCATTGTCGAGTACCCGCGACGCCGACATCGCAATCGCGCAGGTGTACTTGCGACATCGGCCGATCGTCGACGTGGGTGAATTGCGCATCGTCGCCGCGGACATCGCGCGGATGAAGAACGCCGAGGCCCAGGTACGCGCGCTAGATACGCTGGCGCACCACCAGCTGTCCGATCAGGAGAGTCTCGACGTCTTGACACGGCTGTTTCCCGCGACCCGTTCGATCGACGTCCAGCGCGCGATCGCGGGCATCCTGATTCGCGCCGATTATTCGTCGTTCGCCAAGCCCGAACTCGTGCATGCGTTGCGCCAGCACCGTCTCAAGTCATCGGACGGCAAGGATCTGATCGACGTTCTCATTCGCCGCCTTCAATCCAATTTTCCGCCGGCGGTCTGACCAGGAGGCACGCTTGAAGGTCTACTATCATCCGGCGTCGACGACCAGTCGACCGATCATGTTGTTCGCTGCCGAGCAAGGCGCAGACATCGATTTCAAGCTCGTCGATCTTTTCAGCGGCGAGCACTACAAGGACGAGTACGGGACAATCAATCCGAACCGCCTCGTGCCCGTGCTGGAGGACGGCGACTTTCGTCTGACCGAAAGCTCCGCAATCCTCAAGTACCTGGCGGACAAGCAGCAGTCGCCCACCTATCCCCGCGATCTCAAGGCGCGTGCACGCGTGAACGAACGGATGGACTGGATCAACACGCAGGTGTGCCGCGATCTCGCCTACGGCTTCGTGTATCCGCAAATTCTGCCGACACACAAGCGTCCGACGGAGGAAGTGCAGGCCGCGACGCTCGAATGGGCGCGCGACCGCTCGAAAGCATGGCTCAAGGTGCTGGACCAGCATCTGCTCGCCAATGATCGGTACCTGTGCGGTCGCGAGCTGACAATCGCCGATTACTTCGGTGCGCCGTTCGTTGCACTCGGCGAGACCGTCCGCTGCGACTATGCGGAATATCCGAACGTCAGGCGTTGGCTTGCGGACATGAAGCAGCTGAAGAGCTGGAGCAAGGTCAACGAGGTGATCGACGGCTACGCCGCGTCGCTCAAGGAATCGAAGTTCGCAACGTTGTGACGCTGGCCACGCCGCAGCTTGGACACGCGGCCGCGCTCGCGGCCGTCGACGCGATTCGACAGTCGGTCGAGGCGCGCGGAAAGACGGCGGCGATTGCCGTCGCCGATGCACATGGCGAGCTGATCGCGTTTGTCCGCTGCGACGGCGCGCTGCTGAGTTCGGGACCGCTCGCGGCGAACAAGGCGTACACCGCGGCACGCCTTGCGCGACCAACGCGCGTGCTGGGCGAAACGTTGCGCGCCAAAGGTACCGACGTTGCTTTCTACGGTGACCCGCGCTACGTCGGCTTCGGTGGAGGACTGCCGGTGCGCATCGGCGGCGTGGTGGCCGGTGCGGTCGCCGTCAGTGGTCTTTCCGACGAGGAAGACGACGCGCTCGCCGCAATGGGCGTTGCGATGCTGCAGGGCGATCCGCCGCCGACCTTGAGCGCATAGGGACTGCCCCGGCGCACCGGGTAGTCCCCTTGCGCATCAACCGCCGTCTACTTGCTCGATGCCGCCGGCAGCGTCGCGGTCACCTGCTGTTTGCCGTTGACGACGGTCGTCATGAAGCTCTCGCGATCGAGATCGCCGTTCTGGTCGAACGTGACGTCGAGCAGCACGCCTGGATATTCCTTCGCGCTCAGATGCATGCCGTGCATCGCCTTCGCAAACGCCTTCTGGTCGAACTTGCCGATCTTCTCGGTGACGGCTTTCACGATGTACATCGCGCTGTAGCCTTTCAGACCATTGTGATCGGATTTCGAGTTGAACTCTTTCTGGAACTTGTCGTTGAACGCCTTGATCGGCGCCTGCGGCGCGTCGGCCGTCAGCCCGACGTGCGCCGTTGCGCCGTTCGCGGCGTCGCCCGCCAGCTCGATCACCTTCTGGCTCGTCAGTACCGTTTCGCCGACGATCGGCTTGTCGTAGCCCTGCTTGCGCAGCTCGCGTAGCGCGCGCGCGGCTTCCTCTTCGTTGGTGTACACGAACAGCGCATCCGCATTCGCCTGCTTCGCCTTGAGCACGGCACCCGAAAAGTCGAGCTGCCCCGGATCGGTCGAGATCTCGGCGGCCACCTTGATGCCTTGCGCATCGAGCGCCTTGCGCATCGTGTCGAGGCCACCTTTGCCGAAGTCGTTGTTGACCCAGATGATCGCGACGTTCTTCGCTTTCACCGTATCCTTCAGATAGCGCGCGACCTTCGGCATCGCCGTCGTCTGCGTGAACGACGTGCGGAAGATGTAGGGATTACCCTGCTGCGTGATCGCGGCCGCCTCGCCGCCGGTGAAATTCGGTACTTCCGCCCGGCGCGTCTCGGCCATGCTGACGAGAATCGATCCCGAAAACACCGGACCCATGACAACGTACGCGCCCTGGTCGATGGCCTTCTGAGCCAGCGCCTTCGACACCTGCGGCTGCGACT
>JAICVH010000092.1 GCA_025935435.1 Burkholderiales bacterium | reverse complement strand
CCATGGTCACGCAACCGGTTCCTCAGATACAGGTTTTTCAGGTAGTACGCGTACATCGGCCCGGGCAGGTTGCTCGAGTCGCCGTTCCAGTACAAGAGATCGAATGCCGGCGGCGTTCGACCCTTCAGGTAATTGTTGACGACGTAGTTCCAGACCAGCTCGTTCGGCCGCAGGCTCGCGAACGCGCCAGCCAGTTCACTGCCGTGCACCCGCTGGCCCGACATGAGCACCGGTTCGCGGGCGGCGAGCGAATCGCGTGAGATGTAGACGCCGATCTCGCCCGGATCGGCAAAATCGAGCATCGTCGTCAGGAACGTTGCGCTCGCGACGGTTTTCGATCGGCGCGCCGCAAGCACGGCGAGCGCGCACGCGAGCAGCGTGCCGCCCACGCAGAACCCAAGCGCGTTGACCGCCGTCGATCGCGTGATCGCGCGCGCCACGTCGATCGCCGCCAGCACACCCTGTTCGAGATAGTCGTCCCAGGTCAAGTGCGCGAGCTCGGGCGGAATGTTGCGCCACGAGATCATGAACACCGTGTGGCCTTCTGCGACGGCGTGACGGACGAACGAGTTGTCGGGCCGCAGGTCGAGAATGTAGTACTTGTTGATGCACGGCGGCACGACGACCAGCGGGCGCTTCGCAACCTGTGGCGTCGTCGCGTCGTACTGGATCAACTCGATCAGTGGATTGCGATAGACGACGCTGCCCGGCGTGACAGCCAGATTGCGTCCGATCTCATACGCGGACTCGTCGCTCATGGTGATGCGACCCCTGCCGACGTCCGCTGCGAAATTGCGGAATCCGTCGAGTAGGCTCGCACCGTCCGTTTTCACGGCGCGCTCGAGGACGTCCGGATTGGTCGCCGGGAAGTTGGTCGGGGCAAACGCTTCGACGAACTGTCGCATCGAGAACTCGAGACGCCGCTTCTCGGCGGGCGGGATCTTCGCGAGCGCCACCATCGCGAGCAGGTACTCGCTGTAGAGCAAGTACACCTGTCTTATCCACGAAAAGTACGGTTGTTGATGCCAGATCGGCGATGCAAACCGGCGGTCGCCATCGGCTTCCGTCACCAGTTCGGGCATCGTGGAGCCCGGGGCCGCGAGCGCCTGTGTCGCCGCCGCCCACAGCGTTGCAAAGCGTGCCCTGAACGCGGCGTGCAGCGTAGCGAGCGCGTCGGCGTCGAACGGAAAGTTCTTGGCTGACGCGAACCGCGGAACAGGCGACTGGCGTGGCGCGCTGCTCATCCTCGTCGTACCGCGGTCGTATGCATGCAACGCACCCGATGTCAGCGCGGCTCGAGCACCACGTGAGCCACTGCAATGATCGCTATGCCAAGCGATATGGCAAGCATCTGCCGGGCGGTTTCCATCGGCTCGGAGCGTCGATGGAGGCTCGGGATCAGGTCCGCTACGGCGACGTACAGCAGGCTTGCGGCGGCGATCGCCAGCACCGTAGGCAACACGCTTTGCATGCCGGCGAGCGCGCCGTACGCCGCAAGAGCGCCGACGAGGGTAGCGACGCCTGCGCCCACGTTGTACGCGAATGCCCGCCGGCGCGCGAAACCGGAGTGCAACAGCACGGCGAAATCGCCGACCTGTTGCGGAACGGCGTGCGCAACGATCGCAAGCGTCGCTGCGACACCGAGCGCATCGCTCGCAATGAACGCCGCCGCGATCACGATGCCGTCGCAGAAGCTGTGCACGGCATTGCCGATCAGGATCATCAGGCCCGATCGCCCGCCGTCTGCCGCCGTTGATGCATGCGCGTGGAGCGCGTGTTCGTGCTCGCTTTCGTCACGGTCGTCCGAATGCGCACCATGGCCGTGCGCATGCCGCCACAGCACGAGTTTCTCGAGCAGGAAAAACGCGAGCAGGCCGACCAATACGGTACGCATCACCGCCTCGGCAGCACCCGTTTCGAGCGCGTGCGGCAGCAGCTCCAGGAAGACGGCGCCAAGCAGCGCGCCGACCGCGAATGAAACCAGGCGGGGTATCCAGGTGGCGCGCAGCGACAGTGTCGCCGCCGCGGCGAGTGTCGACAGCAGGCCGCCCGCGATCGCTGCGATGACGATGTGCACGAGCGTCATGCCGCGCTACGCCAGATGAACGCAGCCATCCGCTGCGTGGTGCGATCGCGCCGAAACGAATGAAAGCGCTCGGGCTGCGATGCGGTGCACCGGCCGTCCGCCGTGACGTTGCGCACACCGGCGTCGGCAAGCCGCTGCCGCGCGAGCGACACCAGGTCGGCGTGCCACTTGCCCGGTCGACCGGCGACGAATGCGGGCATCGCGGCCGCCGTCTTGGCAACGAACGCATCGCGAACTTCATCGCCGACTTCGAACGCGGCACTACCGATCGCGGGTCCAAGCCAGGCGACGATTTGCGTCGGCTCGCACGCCATCGCTTCCACCGTCTTTTCCACGACTCCGGCGGCCAACCCGCGCCACCCCGCGTGCGCGATCGCCACGACCGATCCGCGTCGATCGGACAAGAGCACGGCCAGACAATCGGCAACACGCACGGCAAGCACGCGGTCAATGCGCCGGGTCACGGCGGCGTCGGCGCGTGGCAGCTCGTCCGGTCGTGTCGCAGCAGCGTCGACGTCGAGCACGTCGGCGCCATGGACCTGTTCGAGCCACAGCGGAGGCGAGGGGAGGAAACGCTGCGCGCGATTCGTCAGGTCGTCGATCGACAGGCGTGCGACGTCGTCCGTCCGCGCGCCGTCGTGAACGCTCGCCACGGACGCTCGAGTGATCAGACGTCGCGCGTCGTTACGGGTGGTGAAGAATCCGTGCACCGAGTTCGGTGCGGACCACGCCGGAACAATCCAATCGAGCCCTGCTGCGGCGAACTGTGCAGCGAGGGTTTCGCCTTGTTCGGATGCGGCCGGTCGCGACTTCATCGCGCTCGCGTGGGATATGTCGCGCGCAATGCGTCGATCAGCGCGGCGAGGTCGTTCGGCGGTGGTGCGTCCCACGCGACGAGCCGGGCGCCATGCGGATGCGTGAGCGCAAGGCGTGCTGCATGCAGTGCCTGGCGAGTGAACGCGGGCACGCCCACCGTGCGCCGGGGACCGTACACCGGATCGCCAACCAGTGCGTGGCCGATCGCCGCCAGGTGTACGCGGATTTGATGCGTACGACCCGTTTCGAGCGTGCAACGAACCGTCGTCGCGACGCCGAATCGCTCGACGACCGCAACGTGCGTGCGCGCGGGCTTGCCCTTGGTGACGACAGCCATTGTCGTCCGCTGCGTCGGATGACGTCCGATCGGCGCGTCGATGATCGTCGCTCGCGTGACATCGCCGCGCGCCACGCCGAGGTACTCGCGTGTCACGCTGCGCTCGGCGAGCTGACGGACGAGGTTCGTGTGCGCCTCGAGCGTCTTTGCGACGACCATGAGGCCGCTCGTTTCCTTGTCGAGCCGATGGACGATGCCGGCACGGGGTAATCCTGCAAGTGCCGGATAGCGGTGCAACAGCGCGTTCAACAGCGTTCCGTCGCGGTTGCCGCTCCCGGGGTGTACCACGAGACCCGCGGGTTTGTTGATGACGATGAGCTGTGCGTCGTCGTGAACGACATCGAGCGCAATTTCCTGCGGACGATCGCCGATCGCCTCGCCAGCGACCGGCATTGCAATCTCGACGTGCTCACCGCCGGAGACGCGCCGTTTTGCATCCCACGACGCACCGTTGACAGACACCTGGTCGGCATCGATCCACGTCTTGAGGCGGCTGCGCGAGTGTTCGGGCAGCACGCGCGCGAGCGCCTGGTCGAGCCGCATGCCCGCTGCTTCCGGCGGAATTCGGACCCGTGCGAGCGTGTGCGAAACGTTGCGTTCCGGATGCGCCGGCGGGGCGCTGCGCACCGCGACGCGCATCGACCGTCGGCTATAATTCGCGGGACTCACGAAGGACGCCGATGACGATGTCGCAGTGGCTGAAATGGCAGGTGTGGCTGGTGGCGGCGCTGATGGCGCTTGCAGTGACCGGATGCGGGCTGCTTCCCGACGTCAAGGACGAAACGTCCGGCTGGTCGGCCGAGCAGCTGTATCGCAACGCGCACGAAGCAATGCTGGACGGGAATTATAACCGGGCGATCAAGCTCTTCGAGACGCTCGAGGCTCGCTATCCGTATGGACGATATGCGCAGCAGGCGATCCTCGAAGGCGCGTTCTCGAACTGGCGCCAGGGCGAGCAGGTAGCGGCAACCGCCGCGTGCGATCGCTTCATTCGAACGTATCCGAATCACCCGAATGTCGACTACGCGTATTACCTGAAGGGACTCGTGTATTTCCGCGAGGACCAGGGTCTGTTCGGATACGTGTACGAGCTCGACCTCGCCGAGCGCGATCCCAAGTCGATGCGCGAGTCGTTCGCGGCGTTCAAGGAGCTCGCCCAGAAGTATCCGGAGAGCCGCTATACCGAAGACGCGCAAACGCGCATGCGCTACCTGACGAACGCACTCGGCATGTTCGAAGTGCACGTCGCGCGCCACTACTACGCGCGCGGTGCGTATGTCGCGGCGGCGAACCGCGCGCAGGCATCGCTGCTCAGTCATCCGCAGACGCCGTCGAACGAACATGCACTCGACGTGATGGAACGCAGCTACCAGAAGCTCGGCTTGACGCAGCTCGCACAGGACGCGCATCAGATCCTGGTCAAGACGTTTCCGGAAAGCGTCTACGTCGCGGGGGTTCCCGACAAGCCGTGGTGGAAGTTCTGGTAGCGCGATGACCGGGCGCGAGCGCGTGCCCTCCCTCGCTTCGTTGGCTTAGCGACCATCCCGAGCGAGCGCCGCATTGCGGCGGTCGTCAACTGCGCGCAAAGAACGCGACGACGTCGACCAGTTCCCGCGTACGCTTCATCTTCGGCAGGCTCTGCCAGATGCGCCGCCCGTAGGGTTTGTCGATCAATCGCGGATCGCACAACATCAGGACCCCGCGGTCCGTTTCCGTGCGAATCAGCCGGCCCGCCCCCTGCTTGAGGCTGATCGCGGCCTGCGGCAGTTGCCAGTCCATGAACGCGTTGCCGCCGTCGGACGTGAGCTTCGCGAGGCGCGCGGCGAGCAACGGATCATCCGGCGGCGCAAACGGCAACTTGTCGATGACGACGACGGAAAGCGCATCGCCCGGCACGTCGACGCCTTCCCAGAAACTCGCGCTGCCGAGCAGGATCGCATTGCCGAGTGCGCGAAACCGCAACAGCAACTCGGTCTTCGACCCGTCGCCCTGAACGAGCACCGGAAAAGCGAGGCCCTCGCGCTCGAATGCGATCGCGAGTCGCTCACGAGCGACGTTCAGCGCGCGAAGCGTCGTGAACAGCAGGAATGCGCGGCCGCCGCTCGCCTGGAGGACGGGCAGCGCGGCGTCCACGACCGCGTGCGTGTGATCGACGCTGTTCGGCGCCGGAAGGCCGCGCGGTACGTAGAGCAAGCCCTGCGTCGAATAATCGAACGGGCTGTCCCAGCAGCCGGTTGCCGCATCGGCGAGCCCGAGTTGCGACGTGTAGTGCGCGAAATCGCGCCCGACGGCGAGCGTTGCGGAGGTGAAGATCCATGCACGCCCGGTCGCTTCGACCTGGCGGCGGAACACATCGGCGACTGACAGTGGGGACGCGTGCAATTGCCACCCCTGCGTGCTCACATCCACCCAGCGAATCCACGGCTGCGCTGAATCGCCCCCGGTGAGGCCCCCTTGCCAGCGCGCGACGGCATCGGCCGCCTCTTCGGCGCGACGAGCGATCACGCCGACATCCTCGCTCCGCTCCGCGACGAGGCGCATCTCGGTCGCCAGCCGATCGAGTCCCGCGGCGAGCGCTTCCAGCGCGTCCGTGAACTCCTTGCGCGCAGCCATCATCTGCTGCGAGAACTTGCCCGGCGCGTCACCGGCCGCCAGCCGAACCTTCTTCACCAGGGGCCCGAGTTCGGCCCCGGTATCCGCGAGATCGGGAACATCCTTCAATTGCGTGCGCGCGATCGCCTCGGCGTCCCGCGCAAGTTCGCCGAGCTGTGCAGCGGACGTCTGCTCGCCGAAAAAGAGGGTGGCCGTGTCGGGAAGCTGATGCGCCTCATCGAGGATCACCGTGTTGCATGCGGGCAGCAGTTCGGCGAGACCTTCGTCACGCAACGTGATGTCGGCAAAGAACAGATGATGGTTGACGACGACGACGTCGGCGTCGAGGGCGTCCTTGCGTGCCTTCATCACGAAGCATTCGCGATGGAACGCACAATTGCTGCCAAGGCAGTTGTCGCGCGTCGACGTGACGAGCGGCCAGATCGATGCGTTATCGGGAACGTCGCCGAGCTCCGCGCGATCGCCGCGCTCGCTCGCGCGCGCGAAGGCAACGATCTTCGGCAGGTAACGGGCGTCCGCGCGCGAGGGCAGCCGTTCCTCGCGTGCCGTGCGTTCGAGATGGTGATGGCAGACGTAGTTTGCGCGGCCCTTCAGCAGCGCAACGGTGATCGGTACCGCGAGCGCTTCGCGGATCGTCGGAAGATCGCGCTCGAACAGCTGGTCCTGCAGCGTCTTGGTGCCGGTCGAAACGATCACCTTGCCGCCGTACAGCAACGCAGGGACCAGATACGCGAACGTCTTGCCGGTGCCGGTGCCCGCTTCGGCGACCAGCGGGCGTCGCGCGGCGATGGCCTGCGCGACCGCCTGCGCCATTTCGAGTTGCTGCGCGCGAAAGCGGAAACCGGGCAATCGCCGCGACAAGGTTCCGCCTTCACCGAAGATTGCGGCGATCTCGGCGTCCGACGTCCCGGTCGAGACGTCCTGCGGCAGCGGTGCGTTCAGTGCGACTTCGCTTTCGCGGCGGGTGCTGCCTTGGCGGAGGGCGTGGATTTCGCGCTCGACTTCGGTTTGGCGGTGGCCTTGCCTTTGGTGGTCGCGGTTTTCGTCGTTTCCGCGGGTTTGTCCGCGGTGGCGGCGGTGCGGATGACCGTGATGCGCTCCTTGAACTCGTCGTACGCCTTCGCGACGCGCAGCTTGTAATCGTCGTCCGATTCGCCGTTACGCCATTTGAGCTCGGTCATCGCGGACAGCCAGAGGGCGTGCAGGCCCTGCAGACCTTCGACCGCCGGTTGCGATTTCTTTGCCTCCTTGAGCGCCGCCTGGTACGGGCGTGCGATGTTCTGCTTCTGTTTGTCGAGGCAGGACTCGCTTTTTGCCGCGTTGGTGCCGTCGGTCGATTTCTCGTAGCCGAATTCCAGGATTTCGATCGACTTCACGTTTCGGCACATCGTGTACAGATGCTGGACGGCGTCGAAAAAGCATTCGAGCGCCGGCTGGCCGTCGGCGTGGGGACAGACGTAGTTGTGCTGCGGGCCGGGGTTGCCGCCGATCGTTTCGGCATGCGCGGGGGAGGCGATCGCAACGACGGCAGCGAACAACGGGACGGCGAAGTGCATCGAAGCGCGGCGCGAACGCCGGGACGGTTTTGCGGGATGGCGAATGCTACCTGCGCGCGGCAAGACGCTCAACCGGACAAATGGACTACGCGTACAACTCGCGAGCAACGGCGCACGGTTACCTGCGAATCGAAGGCGGTGACAAGAGCGCAAATCAAAGACGCTGCCAAGGCACTACCTGCCCCGAGTCGCGCGCGTTACCGAGGGGCGAGCGAAGCGAGCCGAAACACGCGCCAGCGGCCGTTCCACGCCGAAAGCGAAGGGCCGCCCCGAGCTTTCGGCGCTGGCATCCCGGGCCAAAGTATCGTGGGAGCGGCAACTGCCTCAACGCAGCAACAAAGCCACCGCCGCCAGCAAAAGCAAGGAATCAACCGCGACCGAAACTTTGGCCCGTTTCGATACGCTAGATCGTGCACCCTCCCGACACCTCGATCACGGCGCCATTGATGTACGACGCTTCGTCCGATGCGAGCCATGCGTAGGTGTTGGCGATCTCTTCGGGCTTGCCGAGGCGTCCCATCGGCACCTTCTCCTCCATCATCCTGATCACCTTGTCGGGAAT
>JAICVH010000151.1 GCA_025935435.1 Burkholderiales bacterium | reverse complement strand
GTAGCAGCGCTGGCGCAGCAGCGTCGGATCCTTCAGTGTCAGGGGCGAGCGTTCGATCGTGTCGGGAGGCATGGGGTGGTCTCACAGGAATTACGAGGCGATAAGCGGTTGGATCGCGTGCTGATGCAATCGTTTCCCGGATATGGGCGCCGCATGCCTCATCCGGCGGGACGCGCCGCAGCGCGACCGGCGCGGCGCGAAACGAGAATCACGCCCGTCAGCACCAGTGCGACGCCGACCAATTGCAGCAGGTTCACGGGCTCGCCGAGGAGCAGCGCGCCAAAGCCGATCGTGAACAGCGGTCCGAGCGAGCCAATCAGCGATGCGGTGCTCGCGCCGATGCGGCGAATCGATTCGGCGATCATCCACGTCGGCAGCACCGTGCAGAACACGGCCATCGCGAGCGTGATCGCATGGACCGACCATGGCAGCCGCAGCGCAGTCAGTGGGCGTGTCAACGCGAACTGGACGACGATGAACGCGGTGGATGCGAGCATCGCCCATGCGATGAAGCGCGACGATCCGAGGCGGGCGATGATGCCGCCCGCGGCGACCAGATAGATCGCATAGCCCAAGGCGCTGCTGAACACGAGCGCACTGCCGAGCGCAATCGACGAAGGATCGCCGGTAATCCGGACGTCGTGCCACACCGCGAGCGCGATGCCGGCGTACGACAGCGCAAGCGCGATCGCGGCGCGGCGCGTCACCGGTTGCGCAAGAAACAACGCCGACAACACGACGACGATCGTCGGATACAGGAACAGCACCAGTCGCTCGAGCGAGGCGCTGATGTACTGAAGTCCCAAAAAGTCCAGCAGGCTGGCGAGGTAGTAGCCGATGAAACCGAGGCCGATCAAAAGCCGCCATTCGCGGGTCGCAATGCGTCTGGCATGCGGCGCGCGTCCGGTCCACCACGCCATGACGATGAAGAACGGCGCCGAGTACAGCATCCGCAGCGTCAACAGCGAGACGGCGTCGACGGACGCCCAGGCATACGCGAGCTTGATCAGGATCGCCTTGAACGAGAACCCGAGTACGCCGAGCACCGCGAACAGCGGACCCAGCCACGCGTTCAATCCCAACTGACGCTGCCGCTCCACGCCGTGACCAGTATGAGCACACCGAAAGCGATCCGGTACCAGGCGAACGGAACGAAGTCATGCCGGCTCACGTAGCGGATCAGCCAGCGGACGCACAGGAATGCCGAGACGAACGCGGCGACAAAGCCCACGCCGAACGCTTGCAGGTCAGCCGTCGACAGCAGTGCGCGGTTGCGAACGAATTCGTAGATGCACGCCGCAAACAGCGTCGGAATCGCGAGAAAGAACGAAAACTCTGTCGCCGCCGGGCGCGACAGGCCGAACAGCATGCCGCCGATGATCGTCGCGCCGGATCGGGATGTGCCTGGAATCAGCGCAAATGCCTGCGCTACGCCAATCTTCAGCGCGTCCGGCCAGCGCATGGCATCGACGCTGTCGATGCGGATCGTGGAAGGGGCGACGCGTTGGCGCCGCTCGGTCCAGAGGATGATCAGCGCACCGACCACGAAGGCCAGCGCCACGGGTACCGGCGCGAACAGGTGCCGTTTGATCAACTTCGAGAACAGGAGTCCGAGGATCGCCGCCGGAAGAAACGCGAGCACTAGGTTGAGCACGAAGCGCCGGGCTTCAGGACGCGTAGGCAGCCCGACGAGCGCGGCGACGAGCCGTGCGCGATATTCCCAGCACACAGCGAGTATCGCGCCCGCCTGGATGACGATTTCGTACACTTTCGCCTGCTCGCCGGTGTAGCCGAGCAGCGAGCCAGCGACGATCAGATGACCGGTGGACGATATCGGCAGGAATTCAGTAAGGCCCTCGACGATGCCGAGGATCAGCGCTACGAGCAGGGTTGGGTGATCCAAGGAGGCGCCGGGACGGACGAGGAAAGGCGCGGATTGTATTCGGTCGGCCTTCGGGGTCGGAGGCGTGAGTCGACTTGCTCCTCCGACCGCCCAGTCAAAGTTGCGTCGGCGCGCTCGACGGATTAGCGTAGCGGCGGTCACTTCCTGCGGGGCGAGCATGGAACACGAGCTGCATCAGTTGTTCGATCCGGAGTCGTCGACGTTCACGTACCTGCTCGTCGATCTGCCGACGCGCGAGGCCGTCGTCGTCGATTCGGTCGACCACCTGCTCGAACGCGACCTCGGTGTCGTGCGCCGCCTCGGCCTGACCGTTCGCTACGTCGTCGAGACGCACGCACATGCCGATCACGTGACGGGAGCGGGCTTGCTGCAACAGCGCACCGGCGCTCAGGCCGCCACACCGTTCAAGTGCGGAATCTCACGCGCTGACATCCAGCTCGCGCACGGTGACACGTTGAGATTTGGGGCGAGCGAGGAAATCCTCGCGATCCACACGCCCGGTCACACGTCGGGTAGCACCAGCTACCGGTGGCGCAATCACGTGTTGACCGGCGACACGTTGCTGATCGACGGGTGCGGGCGCACCGATTTCCAAAGCGGCGACGCAGGCTCGCTTTACGATAGCGTGCACGAGCGGCTGTTCACGCTGCCGGAAGACACGCGGGTGTGGCCCGCGCATGACTACAAGGGCAACACGGTGTCGACGATCGGTCATGAAAAGCGCCATAACGCGCGGCTCGCCGGTCGCGATCGAACGGCGTTCATTGAGCTGATGGCGAACCTCAAGTTGCCGCGGCCGAAGCTGATCGACATCGCCCTGCCGGCCAATATGCTGCTCGGCATACCGCACGCCGCATAGGCGATTCGCGGGCGCGATGCGCGCTCCGATGGCGGGGTGGCCCCGATGAACCGGAGCTAGCGATGACCGATCGTTCCGACCCTGTCGCCGCGCGCACGTCCAAACACCGCACGCCACGGCGGCCGAACTTTCCAGGTCAGATCGTGCTGGTGCTCCAGGGCGGCGGAGCGCTCGGCGCCTATCAGGCGGGCGTGTATGAAGCGATGCACGAATTCGGTGCCGAACCGGACTGGGTTATCGGCACGTCGATTGGAGCGGTCAATGCAGCGCTCATCGCCGGCAACGCACGCCCGCAGCGACTGCCGCGTCTCGTAGACTTCTGGGCGCGGATGGAGGCGAGCGACATCCAGCCCGATCTCCTGCAGTTTTTCACGGGAGTCACGAACGCTTCCGCCAACCTGGCGACGATTTTTCGCGGCTTGCCCGCGTTCTTCGAGCCGTACGGCCCGGCCTGGTGCGGTTCGTTTGTTCCGCTTGGCGTCGAAGCAGCGGCGTACTACTCGACCGCGCCATTGCGTTCGACGTTGTCGGCGCTGCTCGATCTGGAACATCCCGATGCGCGCCAAGTGCGGCTTACCGTCGGTGCCGTCAACGTGCGCAACGGCGCGATGCGTTACTTCGACAGCCGCGACGAGCGCGTCACGCTCGATCACGTGCTGGCGTCGGGCGCGCTGCCACCGGTATTTCCTGCCGTGCGCGTTGACGGCGTTCCCTACTGGGACGGCGGCATCTATTCGAATACTCCGATCGAAGCCGTGCTCGACGACAATCCGCGCAAGGATTCGGTCATCTTCGCCGTGCAGATGTGGAATCCGGAGGGCCCGGAACCGGACACGCTTTGGAAGGTGTTGGGCCGCCAGAAGGACATCCGGTACGCGAGCCGGGCCGACAGTCATATCGCGCGGCAAAAGCAGATTCACCATCTGCGACACGTCATCCGCGAATTGTCGCGGCGTATTCCGCAACCGGAGCGAAGATCCGCCGACGTGAAGGAACTCGCGTCGTGGGGATGCGGGACGACGATGCACATCGTGCGCCTGGTGGCGCCGACCGTCGACGGCGAAGATCAAATGAAGGATATCGACTTCACGCCGGCGGGCATTCGTGAGCGCTGGCGTGCTGGTTACGAAGATACGAAGCGCTTCCTCGACGCGGCACCGTGGCGCACGCCGGTCGATCCGGTCGAAGGCGTGATCATCCACGACGACCCGAGGCGCAGGTCGCGCGAGGCCGTACGTGGCGTCGACGGATTCGCTGGCAAGACGCGCTGACACGCGCAATGTTGCCTCCGCCTGCTCCGAAGCCTGTGCGAGCGAGGCTCACTCGACGCTTGGCGACGGCTTAAGACGATCCGCTTCGAGCGCGGCGACCGCCACCTTGAGCGCTTCGAGCTCCCGCGTCAGCGCATCCACCCGGGCGGCGAGCGTGGCGAGGTCGGTCGTGCCGGCCGTCGCAATCAGCGGTTCGCGCGGCTCTGCCGGTCCTGGCGCCGCGCCGCTAAGCAGCTGCATCCAGCGCGCCTCGCGCGTGCCCGGCATTCGCGCAAGCTCCGCAACCAGTGGGCCACTCGGACGCTCCGCGAGTTCGTGCAGAAACGCCTCGACCGTCGACACGTCGGCGAAGCGGTGCAATCGTTCACTGTTGGAACGAAGCTCGGCGGCGGTCTGCGGACCGCGCAGCGCCAGCGTCGCAAGCAGCGCAACGGACTGCGTCGGCAGATCGAGCACGCGCTCGGCGTTGTGCGCGTAGCGCATCACGCGACCGCCACTGCTTTCGACGATCAACGACCGCCCGTTCAGGCCGTCGAGTGCTTGCAGCACGTCACCCTCGGTGACGTCCATGATCGGCGCTCGGCTCGACTTCTGGTTGCAACCGGCGACGAGTGCGTTGAGGCTGAGCGGATACGTATCCGGAACGCTGCGCTGTTTTTCGATCAGCACGCCGAGCACCCGCGCTTCGAGCGGTGAAAGAGGTTCGAATGTCATCGGATCCCGGGTGTACTTTCGCAGCGCAGTGGGCCACGCGGTTAGCGAGCGCAGCAGTTTAGCGCCGCCGTGTGGATGGTATCGTTGCACCGTCTCCGCTACCGGACCGCACGCGCGATCGATCGATGCCGACACCCACGCCACCCGAGGTCACCAGCATGGCGCTGTTCTGCGACTTCGAGAACATCGCGCTCGGCGTTCGAGACGCGAACTACGAGAAATTCGACATCGCCAAGGTGCTCGAACGGCTGTTGCTGAAGGGCAGCATCGTGGTCAAGAAAGCCTACTGCGACTGGGACCGCTACAAGGCCTTCAAGGCGCCGATGCACGAGGCGTCGTTCGAGCTGATCGAGATTCCGCACGTCCGGCAATCGGGCAAGAACTCTGCCGATATCCGGATGGTCGTCGATGCACTGGACCTGTGCTACACGAAAACGCACGTCGACACGTTCGTCATCATCAGCGGCGATTCGGATTTTTCGCCGCTGGTATCGAAACTTCGAGAGAACGCCAAAGTCGTCATCGGCGTCGGCGTCAAGAATTCGACGTCGGATCTGCTGATTGCGAACTGCGACGAATTCATCTACTACGACGACCTGGTCCGCGCGAAGCGCAAGGCGCCCGCGAGAAAGCGTGCCGTCAAGACCGCGGTCGCCGCCGAGGCGCCGGTGAAGCGCAGCGCCGACGATGATCGACGCAGCGAAGCGCTCGAGCTCGCCGTCGGCACCGTCGAGGCGCTGATCGCCGAGCGCGGCGACGAGGAGCGCATCTGGGGATCGATGGTCAAGCAGGCACTGCGGCGGCGCAAGCCCGGCTTCAACGAATCGTTCTACGGCTATGGATCGTTCAACGAGCTGCTCGAGGATGCGGCCGCGCACGCGATGCTGATGCTCGAACGCGACGAGAAGTCGGGCGGCTATCGCGTGCGGCTCGCGCCTGCGGAGTGACGCCTGCGAGCGCAATCACGTTGCCGCCGGCGGCCGTGGCTTTCCTAGCCAGCGTGCGCGCATCGCGTGGCGCCTTCACCTTGACGTCGTTGTCGAAGTAGCAGAAAACGTCGCGGCCCGCGCATGCCGGGGCCGGTGCGCTCGATATGCATTGCGCATCGTGCGGTGCCGATCCGTGGCTCCAGGCGACGAGCCGGTCGCTCCAGCGGTCGAGCGCGCGGTTCGTGTAGCCGCTGACATACAGCTTCTTGTCGCCGTGCAGCCGCACGTAGACGAAATCGGCCGTGATGTCTTCGGCGTACGGCCACTTGCCCGCAGTGTCCGCGACGACCAGCGCCACCCGTTGTCGACGCAGCAGGTCGATGAACGCTTCGTCGACGAACGTCGGATGCCGAACTTCGAGGGCGTGGCGCAACGGGCGGCATTCACCGTAGGCGAGCCGTGCCCGGCCGCGCACCTTCTCGTTGCGACGACGCGCGAGCGCGGCGGCCTGGTCGGTATCGCGCGGCAGCGCGGCCAGGAAAGGTTCGAGTCGCTCGACGTCGAATGGCAGCATCGGCGGGAGTTGC
>JAICVH010000701.1 GCA_025935435.1 Burkholderiales bacterium | reverse complement strand
GCGGGCCTCGGCACGATTCTCGGCGGCATCGCCGGCGGCATCATCGGCCACCAATTCGGCGGCGGCCACGGCAACACGGCCGCGACGATCGCCGGGGCGATTGGCGGTGGCGTCGTTGGTAATCAGATCGAGCGCGCGAATGCGCGCGATCGCTATCGCGTCATCGTGCGACTCGATTCGGGTGGCACGGTCGCGTTGAACGAAGTCGGCGAAGGCGAAATGCACGTCGGTGATCGCGTGCGCATCGTCAACCGCCGCGTGTATCGGTACTGAGCGGTCCAGCACGTTTCGCGGCAAGGAGGCTTCATGGCGTACATCCCGGTTCCCCATCGCTGTACCGACGCGCAGTACCGTGCCGCTCGCGCACAGCTCGACGAGCTCTTTGGCGCGGACATCGACCTGCCCTTAGGTGCGCAGGGTGCCGACGCGTTGCTTGCGATGATCGAGGACTACGAAGGATCGATGCGCTTCGTGCCGGACTTCGGCGACGAGTCGTTCCAGCACGCCGCGTGAGCGGTCTTCACGCGCTGTGAGCCATTGGCGCGCAATGCCAGGCGCCAGCACGCCTGACCGCTACCGGGTTTCAGTGCAATCGCTGTCGGGTCTTGCGCCCGGTGTCGTGAAGTTCACGCCGCGATCCGCTGCCCCGCACTTCGCTCGCTCGCCGACGATCCTGCCAGAAACGATAGATCAGCACTGACGCGACGGCGAGCTCGTCGACGAGGCTTGCCCTTTTTTCCTTGTCGTCGACCCACTCGGCGAACTCCGGATCTTCGTCGCCGAACGCCAGTGCTTCGATCGGGAACACCCAGTCGCGCGCGTCCTGCGCGTCGTACAACGGCTGCCATTCATCGTCGCGCAGCTTGACGCCGGACATGTAGCCCTCGCACCACGCCGACGCCTCGGGTGGCGTCTTGTCGTTGCGGGCTTTCTCGTCGGGCATGTACAGCAGCGGTTTGAAGCGTGTCGGCGATTCGCCGAGCGTGCGCTGGATGCCGACCATATGCCGCAGCATCAACCCCATGATCCGCTGCGCCTGATCGCTGCCCGTGAACGCGGGATTCGACGTACGCCCGCCGTCGCTCCACACCTGCGGCAACCATTCGGACGGTTGCACGCTCTCCGGGCCGCTGACGATGGCGGTCAGAAAGCCGTCAAGCATCTCGAGGTCCATGCAGTCGGGCGGAACGAGATCCGACGCGAGAAAACCCTCGAGTTCGTCGAGCTCGGGATCGGTCAGCGGTTCATCCAGTGCGCGAAGGTCAGCCATAGGGGGTCGCTTTCTGAAGTGGCAGTACAAATCCCGTTTTGCCGCGGCTTAGGCAATGTCGAACGGCCGGGCGTTCATCGGAGCGCGTGCACGACGCCGAGTGCCAGCCCGAAGACGACGAGCGCACCCGCCTGATGCAGTGCAGCAAGCGGTAACGGTACGACATTGACGAGCGTCGCGATGCCGAGGGACACCTGTACGGCCAGCATGGCGACGAGCGCCGTGGCCGTCGCGCGCGCTCGCGCGAAGACGCGTGTCCGATGCAGGCGCCACCACAGGAGCGGCACCGCGACGGCGAGCAGCCAGGCAAGCAAGCGGTGGTCGAACTGCACGGTCGCCATGTTCCAGAAGAAGTTCTTCCACCAGGGCTCGAGCATCATCACTTCGGGTGGCACGATGCGGCCGTGCATCAGCGGGAACGTGTTGTATGCGAACCCGGCACGGATTCCTGCGACCAACCCGCCCGACAACACCATGACGAACAGAAGCGCGACGACTGCGCCGGCGTAGCGTTGCAACGATGC
>JAICVH010000738.1 GCA_025935435.1 Burkholderiales bacterium | reverse complement strand
TATCGCGGCCGCCGGAAGAACGTCTACCGCATCGCCAAGGAAGCGGTGATGACGGCCGGTCAGTATCAGTATCGCGATCGACGCACGAAGAAGCGTGAGTGCCGCGCGCTGTGGATTGCGCGCATCAACGCGGCCGTGCGTGAGATGGGCCTGACCTATAGCGCATTCATGAATGGCCTCAAGAAGGCATCGATCGATATCGACCGCAAGGTCCTTGCCGACCTTGCGGTCCACGACAAGGTCGCGTTTACGAAGATCGCGGAACAGGCCAAGAACTCCCTGGCCTGAACCGGCGATCGAAGCATAAGGGAGGCGAGGCTGCCTCCCTTTTTTGTTTATTCGGATGTTGCGCAGTTCGACGAAGCGTCGAATCTGATCGTTAGGTCGAGGGTCATACATCGCGGATGGATGCTCTGAACGACATCGTCGAGCGGGCGTTTGCCGATTTCGCGGCGAGTGCGGATCCGGCGGCGCTCGAGAACGCCAAGGCGAAGTATCTCGGCAAGGCCGGCGCGCTGACCGCGTTGTTGAAGACGCTCGGCACGCTGCCTGCCGACGAGCGCGCAGCGACCGGCGCGCGCATCAATGCGGCGAAGCGCGAACTCGAGGACGCACTCGCGCTGCGCCGCACCGCCCTCGCCGACGCGAAGCTTGCCGCACAGCTCGCCGCCGATGCGCTCGACGTCTCGCTGCCGGGACGCGGGCGCGGGATCGGCGGCGTGCATCCGCTCACGCTGACGCTCGAACGGATCGAGATGTTGTTCCACTCGCTTGGCTTCGACGTCGCCGACGGGCCCGAGATCGAGGACGACTTCCACAACTTCACCGCGCTCAACACGCCGGAGAATCATCCGGCGCGTTCGATGCACGACACGTTCTATGTCGACGGCGGCATGGTGCTGCGCACGCATACGTCACCGATCCAGGTGCGCTACATGGAGACGCACGCGCCGCCGATTCGAATCATCGCGCCCGGCCGCGTGTACCGCGTCGACAGCGACGCGACGCACGCGCCGATGTTCCACCAGGTCGAGGGATTGTGGATCGGCGAAGACGTGTCGTTCGCCGATTTGAAGAGCGTCTTCACTGAATTCCTGCGTCTCTTCTTCGAGCGTGACGACGTAACGCTCCGCTTTCGCCCATCGTTCTTTCCGTTCACCGAGCCATCGGCGGAGATCGACATGCGCTTTGGCGACAGCGGCTGGCTCGAAATCGCCGGGTCCGGCCAGGTGCATCCGAACGTGCTGCGCGCCGTGAACATCGATCCGGAGCGCTGGCAGGGATTCGCATTCGGCATGGGGCCCGATCGTCTGGCCATGCTGCGCTACGGCGTCGACGATCTGCGGCTGTTCTACGAAAACGATCTGCGCTTTCTCGCGCAGTTCGCCGAATGACGCAATGAAGTTCTCCGAGCACTGGCTGCGCGCGCTCGTCGATCCGCCGATCGACACGGCGACGCTTTGCGACAAGCTCACGATGGCTGGACTCGAGGTCGAGGACGTTACGCGAGTCGCCCCGCCGTTCACGCGAGTCGTCGTCGGTGAGATCACCGCGATCGCACCCCATCCTGACGTCGAGCGGCTGCGCGTCTGCACGGTCGACGTCGGGGCGAGCGCTCCGCTGACGATCGTCTGCGGTGCCCCGAAC
>JAICVH010000547.1 GCA_025935435.1 Burkholderiales bacterium | reverse complement strand
TGCAGACGGCGCGGCCTGCGCGCCGGGCATCGTCGGCAGCGTCGAAGTCCGCGGACCGAACGTATTCCCCGGCTACTGGCAAATGCCGGAAAAGACGCGCGAGGAATTCACGGCCGACGGCTGGTTTCGAACCGGTGATGTCGGCGAATGGGTCACGGCGGGGGAGGCGGCCGGTTATCTGCGGCTCGCTGGACGCGCGAAGGATCTGATCATCACCGGCGGCCTCAACGTCTATCCGAAGGAAATCGAGGATCTGATCGATGCACTTTCCGGCATCGACGAGTCAGCGGTCATCGGCGTGCCCGATGCCGATTTCGGCGAGGTGGTCACGGCGGTCGTCGTCGCGGCCGAAGGGCGGCGCATCGATGAACACGCGGTGATCGCCGCGCTTCGCGCCCAAATCGCGACGTTCAAGGTGCCGAAGCGCGTGCACGTCGTGGCGGAACTGCCGCGAAACGCGATGGGCAAGGTGCAGAAGAACGTGCTGCGCGAGCGGTTCTCGGAAAAGTAGTCTCTACGCCGGCGCCGGCGCGCGAGGCTTCGCGCGCATCGCATGGATTAGCCGTGAGATCAGCGGCCACGCCAGCAGAACGAGCGCCAGCGTCACAATCGACCCGACGAGCGGATTCGACCAGAAGATTCCGAGGTTGCCCTTCGACAACAGCATCGACTGGCGAAACGCCGTCTCTGCCATGTCGCCCAGCACCAGCGCGAGCACGAGCGGCGCAAGCGGATATTTGAGCTTCTTGAACAGATAACCGAGCACGCCGAACACGACCATCATGTAAACGTCGAAAATGTTGTTGTGCACCGTATAGGCGCCGATCGCGCAGATGACGACGATGATCGGCGCGATGATCGCGAACGGTATGCGCAGGATCGCGGCCCACCACGGCACGGTCGTCAACACGATCAACAGGCCGGCGATATTGCCGAGATACATGCTTGCAATCAGCCCCCAGACGAAATCGGGCTTTTCGACGAACAATAGCGGCCCCGGCTGCAGTCCCCAGATCAGCAGGCCACCGAGCAGCACGGCGGCCGTCGGCGAGCCCGGGATGCCGAGCGTCAGCATCGGCAGCAGCGCGCTCGTGCCCGCCGCGTGCGCAGCCGTCTCCGGCGCGATGACACCCTCGATCTGGCCTTCGCCGAACTTGTCGCCATTCTTGGACATGCGCTTCGCCATGCCGTAGCTCATGAACGATGCGGGCGTCGCACCCCCGGGCGTCACGCCCATCCAGCAGCCGATCAGTACGGCGCGCAGCGACGTCGGCCAGAACTTCGGCAAGAGCTTCCACGTCTGCCACACGATGCGCGGATTGATCTTGCCGCCCTTGCCCTTGAACGACAGTCCCTCCTCCATCGTCAACAGGATCTCGCCGAGCCCGAAGAGACCAATGACGGCGATGAGGAAATCGAATCCCTGCAAGAGCGGGGTGAAACCGAACGTCATCCGCAACTGCCCGGTGACGGTATCGAGACCGACGGCCGCGAGCGCGAAGCCCAGCATCATCGCGGCGATCGTCTTGATCGGCGGTTCGCGCCCCATGCCGACGAAGCTGCAGAACGTCAGCAACTGCACGGCGAAAAATTCCGGTGGACCGAAACGCAGCGCGAACCGCGCAACCAGCGGCGCGAGGAACGTGATCATGACGACGGCGAACAGCGCACCGACGAACGACGACGTGAACGCCGCCGTCATCGCCTCCGCTGCACGCCCCTGCTGCGCCATCGGATAGCCATCGAACGTCGTCGCGACCGACCACGGCTCGCCCGGTATGTTGAACAGGATCGACGTGATCGCCCCGCCGAACAGCGCACCCCAGTAGATGCACGACAGCATGATGATCGCCGACGTTGGCGGCATCGTGAACGTCAGCGGAAGCAGGATCGCGACGCCGTTCGCACCGCCGAGACCCGGCAGCACGCCGATCAGCACGCCAAGCAGGATGCCGACGAGCATGAACAGCAGGTTCTTCCACGTCAGCGCGACCGCGAAGCCTTGCAGCAGGTTGCCGATGTCTTCCAACGGGACTCCCAGGACGCCGGACGCGACCGGCCGCGATCAGTAACCGAGCAGATGCTCGACCGGACCCTTGGGCAGCGGCACCAGGAACCACAGCTCGAACACGGCGAACAGCACGAGCGGCAGCCCGGCGGCCACGGCGAGCGTCGGCAGCCAGCCGTACTTGCCTTGCCAGATCATGAAAGCTCCGACGTAGATGAACGCCGCCACGTAGATGCCGAGCCAGCCGACGAGCACGACGAAGGCGATCGTCGGCAGCAGCATCAGGAAGACGGGTTTCAGCCGTTCGCGCGTGACGAACGTGTCGCCTTCGAGACGCTTCCAGCGCAGCAGCGTCTCGGCGCCGACGTACGCGCCGGTGAATGCGAGCAGGCAGCCGATGTAGAAGGGGAAGTAGCCCGCGCGTGGCCCGTCGGCGGCCCTGGTGTTGCCCCCGCGCTGGCTGACCACTATGACGACCGCACCTACGATCGCGAACAGCTGCGCGACCACCTTTTCCAGCCCGGGGGGGGCGTTGTCGCCACGCGCGTTCCCCGGGGTCATCGACTCACTTCGCCGCGATGAAGCCGGCCTCCTGCATCAGGCCCTTGTGCG
>JAICVH010000410.1 GCA_025935435.1 Burkholderiales bacterium | reverse complement strand
GCTGTCTCGTAGAATGCAGCGCGCTCCGTTCACGATCCATGTCCGGTAAAGGGAGAGTCCGATGTCCAATCCGCTGATCTTCGCGCTCGTCTGCGCGGTTGCAGCGATCGTCTACGGCGCGGTTTCGATTCGATGGGTCCTGGCGAAGCCCGCCGGGAATCCACGGATGCAGGAAATCGCGGCGGCCGTGCAGGCCGGCGCCAAGGCGTATCTGAACCGTCAATACACGACCATTGGCATCGTCGGCATCATCCTGTTCATCGTCATCGGCGTGTTCCTGTCGTGGCGCACCGCGGGCGGTTTTGCGCTCGGCGCGATCTTGTCGGGCCTCGCCGGTTACATCGGCATGAACGTCTCCGTGCGCTCCAACGTGCGCACCGCGCAGGCGGCGAGCGTCGGCCTCAATGACGCGCTTTCCGTCGCGTTTCGCGGCGGCGCGATCACCGGAATGCTCGTCGTCGGTCTCGGTCTGCTCGGCGTTGCGGGCTTCTACTGGTTCCTGGTCGAGACCGCACACTACGCGCCGAACCAGATGAACGAAGGCTTGCATCGGGCGATCGAGCCGCTGGTGGGCCTTGCCTTTGGGGGCTCGCTGATCTCGATCTTCGCGCGGCTTGGCGGCGGCATTTTCACGAAAGGCGCCGACGTCGGTGCGGACCTGGTGGGCAAGGTCGAGGCGGGCATTCCCGAAGACGATCCGCGCAATCCCGCGGTCATTGCGGACAACGTCGGCGACAACGTCGGCGACTGTGCGGGCATGGCGGCCGATCTGTTTGAAACGTACGCCGTGACGATCGTTGCAACGATGCTGCTCGGCGCGCTGCTGATGCCGTCGATCGCGACGGCGGCCGTCACGTATCCGCTGGTGCTCGGCGGCTTCTCGATCCTCGCATCGATCGTCGGCTGCTATTTCGTCAAGGCCCGCACCGGCGGCAAGATCATGAACGCGCTCTACCGCGGCCTGATCGTCGCCGGCGTGATCTCGGCGATCGGCTTCTTCTTCATCACGCAGTGGATGATGAGCGGCATCGGCAGCGTCGATCCGTCGCTGTCACCGATGCGACTGTTCGGTGCATCGCTCGTCGGCCTGTTCCTGACCGCGGCGATGGTCGTCATCACCGAGTATTACACCGGTACCGACTTCAAGCCGGTCAGGCACGTCGCTTCAGCATCCACGACCGGTCATGCGACCAACATCATCGCGGGCCTTGGCGTATCGATGAAGGCGACGGCGTGGCCGGTGATCGCCGTGTGCGTCGCCATCCTCGTCTCGTTCTGGTGTGCGGGGTTGTACGGAATCGCGATCGCGGCGACGTCGATGCTGTCGATGGCCGGCATCATCGTCGCGCTCGACGCCTACGGCCCGATCACCGACAACGCCGGTGGCATCGCCGAAATGGCGAACATGCCCGAGTCGGTTCGCGCGATCACCGACCCGCTCGACGCGGTCGGCAACACGACCAAGGCCGTGACCAAGGGTTATGCGATCGGCTCCGCGGGACTCGCCGCGCTCGTGTTGTTCGCCGATTACACGCACGCCCTCGATACCGCACACCTTTCCACGTCGTTCGACCTGTCGAACCACATGGTGATCATCGGCCTCTTTCTCGGTGGCCTGATTCCTTATTTGTTCGGTGCGATGGCGATGGAGGCGGTCGGTCGCGCCGCGGGCGCGGTCGTCGTCGAGGTACGGCGCCAGTTCCGCGACATCAAGGGCATCATGGAAGGCACGGCGAAGCCCGAATACGGCGTCGCCGTCGACATGCTGACGCGCGCTGCGATCCGCGAAATGATCGTGCCCTCGCTGCTGCCGGTGCTGGTGCCGGTCGTGGTGGGGCTGGTCCTGGGACCGCAGGCACTCGGCGGCTTGCTGATGGGAACGATCGTCACCGGGCTGTTCGTCGCGATCTCGATGACGACCGGCGGGGGCGCATGGGACAACGCGAAGAAATACATCGAGGACGGTCACCACGGCGGCAAGGGTTCGGATGCGCACAAGGCCGCGGTCACCGGTGACACCGTCGGCGATCCTTACAAGGACACGGCCGGCCCTGCAGTCAATCCGCTGATCAAGATCATCAACATCGTCGCGCTGATGATCGTGCCGCTGCTCGCGATCCACGGCACTGATCGTGCGACGCAATCGGCAACGACCGCACCGATCAGCACGACGGTCAGCACACCGGCAGCACCGGCTCCGATCAAGTAGCACGGTCGGTCCGGCGTATGATGACTTCGCGAACATCGCGGCGCCCATTCGCGGCGCACCGAACCCGTTCAACGCGGAGTCCATCATGGCCAAGTGCGAGCACTGCGGCAACGACTACGACAAGAGTTTCACGCTGACGATCGGCGGCAAGACGCACACGTTCGATGCGTTCGAATGCGCAATCGCAACCGTTGCGCCCGTTTGCGAGCACTGCAAGTGCAGGATCATCGGGCATGGCATGGAAAGCGGCGGCCGCTATTTCTGTTGCGCGCACTGCGCGCACATGGCGGGCGCGATGTCATTGAAGGACCGCGCATAGCGGGTGATCCGCAACAGCCCGCGTGCATCGCGGATGTTGCGGCGCGGCGTCTCGGCGGCATTCCAGCGCGCGCGACGGCGCACTTCGCGCATGCCGCGCTCCTTGCCGTAGCGCTATGCGCGGGATCGCTCGCGCACGCGCAGCCGCTGCCACCCGCGCCCGAGCTTCCGTCGGGATGGACCGACAAGTCACCGGTTGCGAGTCGGCACTTCATGGTCGCCACGGCGAATCCGCTCGCGACGCAGGCCGGTTACGACGTGCTGCGCGCCGGCGGCAACGCCATCGACGCGGCGATCGCGGTTCAGCTCGTGCTCGGACTGGTCGAACCGCAGGCGTCGGGCCTCGGCGGCGGAGCGTTCCTATTGGTGCACGACGCAAGGACCGGACGACTTGGCGCCTATGACGGGCGGGAAACGGCGCCGGCGGCGGCGAAGCCGGATCGGTTCCTCGGCGCGGACGGCAAGCCACTCGCGTTCTACGATGCCGTCATCGGCGGGCGCTCGGTTGGCGTGCCGGGCACGGTCAAGTTGCTCGAGGCCGTGCATCGGCGTCACGGGCGCTTGAAGTGGCCGCGGCTGTTCGAGCGTGCCATCGCGCTCGCGGACGCCGGTTTCGCCATCTCGCCGCGATTGCACACGCTGATCGCGTCGGAAACCCACTGGTCGCAGGCGCGGGCGCGCAATTACTTCCTGGGGCCCGATGGCAAGGCGCCACCCGTCGGGACCACGCTTCGCAATCCGGCGTACGCGCAAACGCTTCGTACGCTCGCCGCGCAGGGCGCCAAACCGTTCTACGACGGCCCGATCGCCGACGACATCGTTCGTACCGTGAACGAGGCGGAGCGCCACCCCGGCGATCT
>JAICVH010000012.1 GCA_025935435.1 Burkholderiales bacterium | reverse complement strand
CTCATCGTCGCGGTGAGGCTGTGGTAGGCGGCGTCGACAAGCTTCCGGTCGGTGCGCATAACGGCCTGCGCGACTGGCTGTCGCAGCGCGTGACTGCCGTCGTGATGACGCTGTACACGGCGTTGCTCCTCGGCATCGTGCTGTGGCACGGCGGAGTTGACTACGCGACGTGGCGCGCGCTTTTCGCCGACAACGCGTTTCGCATCGCCACGTTCCTGTTCATGGTGGCGTTGTTCGTCCACGCATGGGTCGGCGTGCGCAACATTCTGATGGACTATGCGAAGCCGACCAGCGTGCGCCTGACGCTGCAGATCGTGGTCATCTGCGTGCTGATCGCGTATGCGGGATGGACGGTCCAGGTGCTGTGGGGATGAAACTTCCCACGCGCCGCTTCGATGCATTGATCGTCGGCGCCGGCGGCGCAGGGATGCGTGCGTCGCTGCAGCTCGCCGAGGCCGGCTTGTCGGTCGCGGTGCTCTCGAAGGTGTTTCCGACGCGCTCGCATACGGTCGCTGCGCAAGGGGGCATCGGCGCGTCACTCGGCAACATGTCCGAGGACAGCTGGCTCTGGCACATGTACGACACGATCAAGGGCTCCGACTGGCTCGGCGACCAGGATGCGATCGAGTACATGTGCCGAATGGCGCCGCAGGTCGTCTTCGAACTCGAGCACTTCGGCATGCCGTTCGACCGCAACCCGGACGGCACGATCTATCAGCGGCCGTTCGGCGGGCATTCGATGAACTTCGGCGAGAAGTCGGTGCGGCGCGCATGCGCGTCCGCGGACCGCACCGGGCACTCGATGCTGCATACGCTCTATCAGCGCAACGTGCGCGCTCGCACGCAATTCTTCGTCGAATGGATGGCGCTCGACCTGATCCGCGACCAGGACGGCGACGTGCTCGGCGTGACGGCGCTCGAAATGGAAACCGGCAGCATCATGGCGCTGGAAGGCAAGGTCACGGTGCTCGCGACCGGTGGCGCGGGGCGGATTTTCGCCGCGTCGACGAATGCATTCATCAATACCGGCGATGGCCTGGGCATGGCGGCGCGCGCCGGCGTGCCGCTCGAAGACATGGAATTCTGGCAATTCCATCCCACTGGCGTCGCCGGCGCGGGCGTGCTCATCACCGAAGGCGTCCGCGGCGAGGGCGGCATCCTGCTGAACTCGAACGGCGAGCGGTTCATGGAGCGCTACGCGCCGAACCTGAAGGACCTCGCGTCACGCGACATCGTCAGCCGGTCGATGGACCAGGAGATCAAGGAAGGACGCGGCTGTGGTCCGCACAAGGATTACGTGCTGCTGAAGCTCGATCATCTCGGACCCGAAGTCATTACCAAGCGCTTGCCGTCAATCCGCGAAATCGCCATCAAGTTCGCGAACGTCGATCCGATCAAGGAACCGATTCCGGTCGTGCCGACGATTCACTACATGATGGGTGGCGTCCCGACGAACATCCACGGACAGGTGGTCGCGCCGAAGAACGGGAACCCGAATACCGTGATCGACGGCCTCTACGCAGTCGGCGAATGCGCATGTGTGTCGGTGCACGGTGCCAATCGGCTCGGCACGAACTCGTTGCTGGATCTGCTCGTTTTCGGTCGCGCAGCCGGCGATTTCATCGTGAGCCGCAACCTGCCTGCACTCACGCACAAGCCGTTGCCGGCCGATACCGGTGACGCGTCGCTCGCGCGACTCGCGCGCCTGGACTCCGCCGCGTCGGGCGAAAGCGTGGCCGAGGTTGGCGGCGACCTGCGCAAGACGATGCAGGCGCACTGCGGGGTGTTCCGCAATCAGGCTCTGCTCGCCGAAGGCGTGCAGAAAGTGACGGAGCTTGCGCGACGTGTCGAACGCACGGCGATCGGCGACAGGAGTCGCACGTTCAACACCGCACGCGTCGAGGCGCTCGAACTCGACAATCTGATCGAGGTCGCGAAAGCGACGATCGTTTCGGCCGAAGCGCGCCGCGAATCGCGCGGCGCTCAGGCGCGCAGCGACTACCCCGAGCGGGACGACGCGAACTGGCTGAAACACACGTTGTGGTATCGCGACGCCAACCGGCTCGATTACAAGCCCGTGACGCTGAAACCGCTGTCCGTCGAAGCTTTTCCACCCAAGGCGCGCACGTACTGACCCCATGAAATTCCGCATCTTCCGCTACGACCCGGACCAGGACGCGAAGCCGCGTCTGCAGGAATACGACATCGCGCTCGATCCGCACGACCGCATGCTGCTCGATGCGCTGATCCGGCTGAAGACCGTCGACGACACGCTGTCGTTTCGCCGCAGCTGCCGCGAAGGCGTCTGCGGATCCGACGGGATGAACATCAACGGAAAGAACGGCCTCGCGTGCATCACCAATCTGAAGACGCTGAAGGAACCGGTCGAGTTGCGTCCATTGCCCGGCCTGCCGGTGATCCGTGACCTCATCGTCGACATGAGCCAGTTCTTCAAGCAGTACCACTCGATCAAGCCGTATCTCGTCAACGAAACACCGCCACCCGAGCGCGAGCGGTTGCAGTCGCCGAAGGAACGCGAGGCGCTCGACGGCCTCTACGAATGCATCCTGTGCGCGTGCTGCTCGACGTCGTGCCCGTCGTTCTGGTGGAATCCCGACAAGTTCGTGGGCCCGGCGGGGCTGCTGCAGGCGTACCGGTTCATGGCCGACAGCCGCGATCGCGATCTCGACCAGCGCCTCGATAACGTCGAGGATCCGTACCGGCTGTTCCGGTGCCATACGATCATGAATTGCGTCGATGTGTGCCCGAAGAACCTGAATCCGACGGCCGCAATCGAGAGCATCAAGGATCTGCTGGTGAAGCGAACGGTGTGACCGGAAGGTCGAAGATCGGGGACCGCGAATCGAAATCGACGATCAGCGACGAGGACCAGGGACGGAGGATCCCGGATCCGGGATCGAGCAACGGAATCCGGATCGAGCGGAGGCGAACGCGTGACGCCAATGGATGATCGGCGGCTTGCGCGCATCCGCTGGCGGTGTCGACGCGGCATGCTCGAAAACGACCTCGTGCTTGCACGATTCCTCGACGTGCACGGCGGCGCGCTGACCGAGGACGACGTTGAAAAACTCGATGCGTTGCTCGATATGACGGATAACGCGCTGTGGGACGTAATTGCCGGCCGGGTACAACCGCCCGCGACGTTGGCGTCGTTCGTCGCGCGCGTTCGCTCCACCGACGCCGTGGAAGTGACAGGCGATCACGATGACTGAACCAAGGCCCGGGAATCGCACTGGCCCGGCGCCCGAACTTGCCTCGAGGGACGCTCGATGACCGACCGCACAGCCTCGCTTCACTTTTCCGATGGTGCGCCTTCCGTCACGTTTCCGGTGCTGTCCGGAACGCTCGGACCGGACGTGATCGACATCCGCACGCTCTACTCGAAGACCGGCAAGTTCACGTACGACCCCGGCTTCATGTCGACGGCGGCGTGCAGTTCGGCGATCACGTACATCGACGGCGACAAAGGCGAGCTGCTCTATCGCGGCTATCCGATCGAGGAGCTGGCCGTCCGCTGCGATTACATGGAGACGTGCTACCTGCTGCTGTACGGGGAATTGCCTGACCCCGCGCAGAAGGAAGACTTCGTGAGCCGCGTGACCACGCATACGATGGTCAACGAGCAGATGCAGTTCTTCATGCGCGGCTTTCGTCGCGACGCGCACCCGATGGCCGTGCTGACCGGATTGGTGGGCGCGATGAGCGCGTTCTATCCGGACTCGATCAACCTGAATGACGCGCACCAGCGCGACATCTCGGCGATTCGCCTGATCGCCAAGATGCCGACGCTGATCGCGATGGCGTACAAGTATTCATCCGGCCAGCCGTACATGTACCCGCGCAACGAGCTGTCGTACGCGGCGAACTTCATGCGCATGATGTTTGCGACGCCGTGCGCGGATTATCACGTCAACGACGTGCTCGTACGCGCACTCGACCGTATCTTCATCCTGCATGCGGACCACGAGCAGAATGCGTCGACGTCGACGGTGCGCCTGTGCGCGTCGTCGGGAACGAATCCGTTCGCGGCGATCGCCGCGGGTGTCGCCTGCCTGTGGGGACCGGCTCACGGCGGCGCCAACGAGGCCGCGCTCAACATGCTGTACGACATCCAGGCGCACGGCGGCGTCGCGAAGATCGGCGACTTCATCACCCGGGCCAAGGACAAGAACTCCAACGTGCGGCTGATGGGTTTCGGTCATCGGGTCTACAAGAACTACGATCCGCGCGCCAAGCTGATGCGCGAAACCTGCTACGAAGTGCTGGGCGAGCTCGGTCTCGGCGACGATCCGCTGTTCAAGCTCGCGATGGCGCTCGAGAAGATCGCGCTCGAGGACGAATACTTCGTCCAGCGCAAGCTGTATCCGAACGTCGATTTCTATTCGGGCATCGTGCAGAAGGCGATCGGCATTCCGGTGCAGCTGTTCACGGCGATCTTCGCGCTCGCGCGCACCGTCGGCTGGATCGCCCAGTTGAACGAGATGGTGTCCGATCCGGAATACAAGATCGGCCGGCCGCGACAGCTCTTTACCGGCGCGGGCCGCAGGAGCGTCAAGCCGATTGCCGAACGTTAAACCGCAGGTACGGGCCACTGCCCGGGTTTGCATCGCAGTCCTTGTCGAGGCGTTCGTATGGGTTCAATGAAGGAATTCGAGTCGACCAGCACGCTCTTCGGCAGCAACGCGCCGTTCATCGAGGAGCTCTACGAGTCGTATCTCACCGATCCCGAGCGCGTGTCGCCCGAATGGCGGAGCTACTTCGACGAGCTTCGCGGCGATGCGCCGGATGTGCCGCACGCGGGCGTCGTCGAATCGTTTCGCGAACTGGCGCGCAACCGTCGCGTGGCGGGCGCGATGGTCGACGAGACGACGATGCACAAGCAGGTGCTCGTGCTGCGCCTGATCAGCAAGTTCCGCACGCTCGGCATGTTCCACGCGGATCTCGATCCGCTGAAGCGACAGGATCCGGCTTACATTCCGGATCTCGATCTGCGCACGTACGGCTTCAGCGACAGCGATCTCGACACGCTGTTCGATGTCGGGTCGTTCAAGGCCGGGCCAGCGCGGATGCGGTTGCGCGACATCATCGGCGCGCTGCAGGAGACGTATACGGGCACCTTCGGCGCCGAGTACATGTACATCTCGGATACGCCGACCAAGCGCTTCGTACAGGAGCGGCTCGAGCCGATCCGCTCGCGCCCGAACTACAGCCCGGAGGAGCGCAGGCACATCCTCGAGCGGCTTACGGCGGCCGAAACGCTCGAGCGCTATCTGCACACGAAGTACGTCGGCCAGAAGCGCTTCTCCGGCGAAGGCGGCGACGCGATGATCCCGATGCTCGACGCGCTGATCCAGCGCGCGGGTAATGCCGGCGTACAGGAGCTGGTGCTCGGCATGGCGCATCGAGGCCGCCTGAACGTGCTCGTCAACACGCTCGGCAAGATGCCGAGTGATCTCTTTTCCGAGTTCGAAGGCAAGGTGCCGCAGGAGCTGCCGGCCGGCGACGTCAAGTACCACCAGGGCTTTTCGTCGGACATTTCGACGCCCGGCGGTCCTGTGCACGTGACGCTTGCGTTCAACCCGTCGCATCTCGAGATCGTCAATCCGGTCGTCGAGGGCAGCGTGCGGGCACGCCAGCACCGCCGTGGCGATGCACGTGGCGACCAGGTGTTGCCGGTGCTGCTGCACGGCGATGCCGCGATCGCCGGCCAGGGCGTCGTGCAGGAATGCCTGAACATGGCGCAGACGCGCGGCTACTACACCGGCGGGACCATCCACATCGTCATCAACAACCAGATCGGCTTCACGACGTCGGATCCGCGCGACGTTCGCGGCACGCTTTACTGCACCGACGTCGCGAAGATGGTCGAAGCGCCGATCTTCCACGTCAACGGCGACGATCCGGAAGCGTGTCTGCTCGCAATCGAGCTCGCGTTCGATTACCGGCAGAAATTCCACAAGGACGTGTTCATCGATCTCGTGTGTTTCCGTCGCCTCGGGCACAACGAGGCCGACGAGCCGATGATCACCCAGCCGCTGATGTACAAGAAGATCAATCAGCATCCCGGAGCGCGCAAGCTGTACGCGGATCGCCTGCTCGCCGATGGCGTGATCGCCGCCGACGATGCGGACGCGATGATCGCGACGTACCGCGCCGCCATGGACAAGGGCCTGCATACGAACACGACGGTGCTGTCGAACTACAAGCCGCCGTTCATCGTCGACTGGTCGCCGTACAAGAACCGGCACTGGGCCGATGTCGCCGATACGACGGTGCCGATGCAGCGGCTCAAGGAGCTCGGCGTGCGTGCCACGACGGTACCCGCCGATTTTAAGCTGCATCCGCGCGTCGAGAAGATCATGGCCGACCGGCGCGCGATGGTCGAAGGCAAGCAGCCGATCGACTGGGGGATGGGCGAGATCCTCGCGTACGCGTCGCTGCTCGACCAGAACTATGGTGTTCGTATCTCCGGCGAAGACGTCGGCCGCGGCACGTTCTCGCACCGGCACGCCGTGCTGCACGACCAGAATCGCGAGAAATGGGATTCGGGCAGCTGGGCGCCGCTCTCGCATCTGCGGGACGGCCAGCCCGATTTCGAGATCATCGACTCCGTGCTGACCGAAAACGCCGTGCTCGCATTCGAATACGGCTACACGACGTCGGAGCCGAATCAGCTCGTGATCTGGGAAGCGCAGTTCGGTGACTTCGCCAACGGCGCACAGGTCGTCATCGACCAGTTCATCAGCGCCGGCGAAGTGAAATGGGGCCGCGTCTGTGATCTGGTGCTGTTCCTGCCGCATGGTTACGAGGGGCAGGGCCCCGAGCACTCGTCCGCGCGGCCCGAGCGTTATCTGCAGTTATGCGCGCAACACAACATGCAGGTCGCCGTGCCGACGACGCCCGCGCAGATTTTCCATCTGCTGCGGCGCCAGATGATTCGGCAGTTCCGCAAGCCGCTGATCGTCATGACGCCGAAGAGCCTGCTGCGGCACAAGGAGGCGGTGTCGACGCTTGACGAGCTCGCCAACGGATCGTTTCGCAACGTGATCGGCGAAGTCGACAAGCTGGACGCGAAGAAGGTGCGGCGCGTCATCGTGTGCTCGGGCAAGGTCTATTACGAGCTCGTTGCCTACCGTCGGCAAAACGCCATCGACGACGTCGCCGTCATCCGGCTCGAGCAGCAGTACCCGTTCCCGCACGACGAGTACAAGCGCGAAGTAGGACGATACGCGAAGGCGAAGGAAGTCGTGTGGTGCCAGGAAGAGCCGCAGAACCAGGGTGCCTGGTACCGGTTGAATTTCTACCTGCGCTCGGACATCGACGAGAAGAAGATGCTGTTCTATGCGGGCCGGCCGGTATCCGCGTCACCGGCGGTCGGTTACGCAGCGAAACACCAGGCCGAGCAGAAGCAGCTGATCGAGGACGCGTTCGCGGCAACGCTCAAATCCGGCGAGATGGTTCTCGCACGGTGAACGCAAGGTGTGGGAGTTGTTATTCGTGCAGTCCCCCTGAGCGATATTGCAGCTTCGACACCGGTGACGACGGCGACACCGCAGCGATGACAACGAGAGTGCTCCGATGAGAATCGAAGTCAAGGTTCCCCAACTGCCGGAGTCGGTCGCCGAAGCGACGCTCGTCAATTGGCACAAGAAGCCCGGCGAGGCGGTCAGGCGCGACGAGAACCTGATCGACATCGAAACCGACAAGGTCGTGCTGGAGCTGCCGGCGCCGGGTGACGGCGTGCTGACCGAAATCACGCGACCCGACGGATCGACCGTCACGTCGAACGATGTGATCGCGGTCATCGATACGGATGGAAAGGCGGCCGCACCCAAAGCGGGCGCCGGCGAGGCACCGACCGCAAGCGCGCCGCAGGCCGCAAGCGTGTCGCCTTCGCGTCCGGCCGCTTCCGCGGCAACGGCAGCAACGGCGGCCGCCGCGACGCCGTCGCGTCCAACCGAGGGGGCTGCGGCGCTTCCTGCGGCGCGCAAGATGATGGCGGACGAAGGCGTCGCCGCGTCGGCGGTCACGGGAACCGGCCGCGGAGGGCGCATCACGAAGGGCGACGTCGCGGACGCCGTGCGCGCGCGCGAAGCGGCGCCGTCGGCGCAAGCGACGGCAGCCCCTCCGCAACCAGCGACCGCACGGGCGCCGACGGCACCTGCAGCCCCAGCGGCGAAGGCACCGCCGGTTCAAGCTCGCGGAGACCTCGGCGCGCGGCCCGAGCAACGCGTGCCGATGTCGCGGCTCCGCGCGCGGATCGCCGAGCGCCTCGTCGAATCGCAATCGACGGCGGCGATCCTCACGACGTTCAACGAAGTCAACATGCAGCCGATCATCGAGCTGCGCAACCGCTACAAGGAACGCTTCGAGAAGGAGCACGGCGTCAAGCTCGGCTTCATGGGCTTTTTCGTGAAGGCCGCCGTGCACGCGCTGAAGAAGTTTCCGCTCGTCAATGCGTCGATCGACGGGAATGACATCGTCTATCACGGCTACTACGACATCGGCATCGCCGTCGGCACACCGCGCGGGCTCGTCGTGCCGATCGTTCGCGATGCCGACCAGCTATCGATCGCCGACATCGAGAAGCAGATTGGTGACTTCGGCAAGCGCGCGCAGGAAGGCAAGCTGACGCTCGAAGAGCTGACCGGAGGGACGTACACGATCAGCAACGGCGGCGTGTTCGGTTCGATGCTGTCGACGCCGATCATCAATCCGCCGCAATCGGCGATCCTCGGCGTGCATGCGACGCGTGACCGGCCGGTCGTCGAGAACGGCCAGGTCGTCGTGCGGCCCATCAACTATCTGGCCCAGTCGTACGATCACCGGATCATCGACGGCCGCGAAGCGGTGCTTTCGCTCGTCGCGATCAAGGAAGCGCTCGAGGATCCGGCTCGTTTGCTGCTCGATCTTTGAGTGGAAGCGTGCGGTGACCGATCGCGATTGCAGCCGCTCTCCCGGCCCACGCTGGCGTCGTCCTTCCCGATGATGCAACCCGTTCTGCATGGCTGATCCGCAGCAATTCGACGTCGTCGTCATCGGCGGCGGCCCCGGCGGCTACATCGCTGCGATTCGCGCCGCGCAGCTCGGCTTTGCGACCGCATGCATCGATGACTGGACGCGCGCCGGCGACAAGCCTGCACTCGGCGGCACCTGCACGAACGTCGGTTGCATTCCATCGAAGGCGCTGCTGCAATCGTCGGAGAACTTCGCGCACGCGGGTCACGCGTTCGCCGACCACGGCATTCGCATCGAAGGCCTGTCGATGGACGTCGCGAAGATGCTCGCGCGCAAGGACAAGGTCGTCGCGCAGAACAACGACGGCATCGCGTACCTGTTCAAAAAGAACAGGATTGCTTCGTTCCACGGCCGTGGCGCGTTCGCCGGCAAGGATGGCGATCGCTGGCGCATCACCATCGAGGGTCCGGGCGCGACGACCATCACCGGCCGTCACGTCATCGTGGCGACCGGCTCGGTGCCGCGAGCATTGCCTGGCGTCGCGTTCGACAACGTCCGCGTCCTCGACAATGCGGGCGCGCTTGCGATTCCCGACGTCCCGAAGCGACTTGGGGTCGTCGGCGCCGGCGTCGTCGGCCTCGAGATGGGCAGCGTGTGGCGTCGGCTCGGCTCGGACGTCACGATGCTCGAGGCACTGCCGAGTTTTCTCGGCGCCGCCGATGAAGCGGTTGCGAAGGAGGCGCAGAAGGCGTTCGCGAAGCAGGGCATCGCGATCGTGCTCGGTGCGAAGATCGGTGCAGTACGCGTCGGCGACGACCAGGTCACCGTCGAGTACACCGATGCAGGCGGGGCAACGCAGTCGGCAAAGTTCGACCGGTTGATCGTTTCGATCGGGCGCGCACCGAACACCGCCGGACTCGGCGCCGAAACGGTCGGCCTCAAGCTCGATGCACGCGGCTTCATCGACGTCGACGACGAGTGTCGCACCAGCCTGAAGGACGTCTGGGCGATCGGTGACGTCGTCCGCGGACCGATGCTCGCGCACAAGGCGGAAGACGAAGGCGTTGCCGTCGCGGAACGCATCGCTGGCCAGCACGGCCACGTCGACTTCAACACCATTCCGTGGGTGATCTACACGTCGCCCGAGATCGCGTGGGTGGGGAAGACCGAGCGGCAACTGAAACAGGACGGCGTTGCTTACCGCGCGGGGACGTTTCCATTCTCGGCGAACGGCCGCGCGCGTGCGCTCGGGGACACGACTGGCTTCGTCAAGATTCTCGCGGACGCGCGGACCGATCGGATCCTCGGCATGCACGTGATCGGCCCGCAGGCGAGCGAACTGATCGCCGAAGGCGTCGTGGCGATGGAATTCGGCGCGTCGAGTGAGGACATCGCGCGCATTTGCCATGCCCATCCGACGCTTTCCGAAGTCACGCGCGAAGCGGCGTTGGCCGTCGACAAACGCACGCTCAACCTCTGATTCACGTTCGATGACCGCTCGTCGCGGCCGCGCATGATCGGCGCGGAAGACCCGGGCCAGATCTCGCGCCGCCACGGCGGCCTCATCGATTATCTCGAGCCGCTGCTCGACCAGCGGCGCGCGACCCTCGATCACGCGCAGATCGCCGCGCTGGATCGGTTGCAGCAGCTCGCAGACGAGCTCGTCGCTTTCCGGAATGCGCGGAAATCGCCGTTGCGTCGGCTGTTCGCTGCGCCCGGCGTTCCACGGGGCGTCTACCTGTGGGGCGGCGTCGGCCGCGGCAAGAGCCTGCTGATGGACAGTTTCTTCGCCACGGTGCCGATCCGGCGCAAGACGCGCGTCCACTTTCATGCGTTCATGCGCGACGTGCACGAAGCGCTGCGCGCGGTCAAGGACGCGCCCGACCCGCTGGTGAAGGTCGCCGCCCAAATCGCGCATCGTCATCGGCTCGTCTGTTTCGACGAGTTCCACGTCAACGACATCGCCGATGCGATGATCCTCGGCCGGCTGCTCGACGGGCTGTTCGGCAACGGCGTCGTGCTCGTCACGACGTCGAACTACGCACCCGACGACCTGTGGCAGCACGGCCTGCTGCGGGAACGCTTCCTGCCTGCGATCGCACTCATCAAGGAATGGCTGGATGTCGTCGAAGTCGACGCGGGCGTCGACTATCGCCTGCGCGCGCTCGAACACGTCGACACGTACCACGTTCCCGCGGGACCCGCAGCCGACGCCGCGATGGCGACCGCTTTCGAGGCGATGCGCAGCGGCCCGAACGAGACGACGCAGGTGATGATCGAGGGCCGGGCGATTGCGGCGCGGTTGCGCGCCGGCGGCATGGTCTGGTTCGACTTCCGCGCGCTCTGCGACGGTCCGCGGTCACAGCGCGACTATCTGGAGCTCGCGCGGCGCTTCGCCGTCGTGTTCCTGTCCGACATTCCCAGGATGGACGCTGCCAGCGCGGACCAGGCGCGGCGCTTCACCTGGCTCGTCGACATCCTGTACGATCATCGCGTGAAGCTCGTGGCTTCCGCCGCCGTGCCGGCCGACGCGTTGTACAGGGAGGGGCCGAACGCATGGGAATTTCCGCGCACGGTCAGCCGCCTGATCGAAATGCGCAGTCGCGATTACATGGCGCTTCCACACGTCACCGCCGGTGACGATGCGAACGCCTCGACGTAGCTCACCTTCATCGCCCGCCAACGACCAAGGAGACTCCGGTGCAGACATTCAAGGCGTACCGCACGTTCGAACAGGACAAGGTCGTGTCCAGTCGCTTCGTGGACATGTCGCTCGAGGATCTCGATCCGGGCGACGTCGTCATCCGCACCAAATACTCGACGATCAACTACAAGGATGCGCTGTCCTACGGCGGTGCCGGCAAGATCATGCGCAAGTTTCCGACGGTCGCCGGCATCGACATGGCAGGGACCGTCGAATCGAGCAAGGACGCGCGATGGAAGCGCGGCGACAAGGTGATCGTCACCGGCTACGAACTCGGCGTGTCGCATGACGGTGGTTACGCCGAATACGTGCGCGTCCCGGGAGACTGGATCGTGCGCCGGCCCGAGAGCATGACGGCGTTCGACGCGATGACGCTCGGCACCGCCGGTTTCACCGCGGCGCTCGCGATTCACCTGATGCAGCACAACGGCCTTGCACCGGCGGCGGGCCCCGTTGCGGTCACCGGTGCAACGGGTGGCGTCGGTTCGGTTGCGATCGAAATCCTCGCGAAGCAGGGCTACGACGTCGTGGCGATCACCGGCAAGCAGCGCGAAGCCGACTACCTGCGGCGCATCGGCGCTCGTGACGTGATGCTGCGCTCGTCGCTCGAGCTTTCGAGCGTCCGACCGCTCGAAAAGGCGACCTGGGCGGGTGCCGTGGACAACCTCGGCGGTGACGTGCTCGCATGGCTGCTCGCGACGTCGAAGATCGCAGGCACCGTCGCCGCGGTGGGGCTTGCCGCCGACATGAAGCTCAGTACGACGGTCGCGCCATTCATCCTGCGCGGCGTGCATCTGCTCGGCACCGACAGCGCGAATTGCCCGATGTCGCTGCGGCAGACGCTCTGGAACAAGCTCGCCGTCGACTGGCGTCCGGACCGTGTGCACGATGAAGTGCGCACGATCGACTTCGACGACCTGCCGACGCATTTCGATGCGTATCTGAAGGGGATGGCGCGCGGACGGACAGTGGTGCGAGTGGGAATGGACAGTCACCCGTGAGGAGCGAGAAGTCCTGTAGCCCGCCATGACGACGTATTCGAGTTTCCACGACCGCTCCCTCACCGACCGCGAGAATTTCTGGCGCGACGAGGCACGGCTCATCGACTGGGAAGCGCCGTTCGCATCGGTGCTCGACTATTCGCGGCCACCGTTTGCGAAATGGTTCGTCGGCGGGCGCACGAACCTCTGTCACAACGCGGTCGATCGCCATCTTGCCGGACGTGCCGATCAGCCGGCGCTGATCTACATCTCGACGGAGACCGACCAGCAGGCGCAGTACACGTACGCCGAGCTTCACGACGAGGTCAACTGCGTCGCCGCGATGCTCACGGCGCATGGCGTCGGACGCGGCGACCGGGTGCTGATCTACATGCCGATGATCGTTGAAGCGGTGTTCGCGATGCTCGCCTGCGCGCGCATCGGCGCGATCCATTCGGTCGTGTTTGGCGGCTTTGCCGCAGCGAGCCTCGCAACACGCATCGACGATGCGAAGCCCGCGATGATGATCACCGCCGATGCCGGCATGCGCAGCGGCAAGGTGATCGCGTACAAGCCGCTCGTCGACGAGGCGCTGCGCATCGCGCGTCACCCGCCGCGCAAGGTGATTCTGGTCAACCGCGGACTCGATGCGTCGCTCGTGATGAACGCCGGCCGCGACGTCGATTACGCAGCGCTGCGCCGCGAACACGCCGGTGCGCGCGTGCCTTGCGAGTGGCTCGAATCCTCGGAGCCGTCGTACATCCTGTTCACGTCGGGGACGACCGGCCAGCCTAAGGGCGTGCAGCGCGACACGGGCGGCTACGCGGTCGCGCTTGCATCATCGATGCGCCGCATCTTCTGCCTGCAGCCGGGCGAGACGATGTTCTGCACCAGTGATATCGGATGGGTGGTCGGCCACTCGTACATCGTCTACGGACCGCTGATCAACGGCTCGCCGACGATTCTCTACGAAGGCCTGCCGATCCGCCCCGACGCGGGAATCTGGTGGAAGATCGTCGAGACGCACCAGGTCAGGACGATGTTCAGTTCGCCGACGGCGACGCGCGTGCTGAAGAAGCAGGACGTGTCGTTCATGCGCCGTCACGACCTGTCCTCGTTGCGCTACCTGTTCCTGGCCGGCGAGCCGCTGGACGAACCGACGGCGCGGTGGGCCGCCGACGCGCTCGGCGTCGCCATCGTCGACAACTACTGGCAGACGGAGACGGGTTGGCCGATTCTCGCCGCGCAGCTCGGCGTCGAGGACACGCCGCGCAAATTCGGATCGCCGTCGTTTCCGGTGTACGGCTACGACGTCAAGCTCGTCGACGGCGCGACCGGCCGGGATGTCGCGGTCGGAGAAAAGGGCGTCCTGACGATTGCACCGCCGCTGCCTCCCGGCTGCATGACAACGGTCTGGGGCAACGACGAGCGCTTCGTGTCGACGTATTTTTCGACGATTCCCGGGCGGCAGCTGTATTCGACGTTCGACTGGGCGACGCGCGACGCCGATGGCTACTATTTCGTGCTCGGCCGCACCGACGACGTCATCAACGTCGCAGGACATCGGATCGGCACGCGCGAGATCGAGGAAGCCGTGCAGGCGCATCCGGGGATCGCCGAAGTCGCGGTCGTCGGCATCCATGACGAGGTGAAAGGGCAGGTACCGATCGCGTTTGCCGTGGCCAAGGACCCAACGCGGGTCGCGAACGCCGCGCAGGCGGACAGCATGCGGCGCGAGGTATTGCAGACCGTCGACCGTGAACTCGGGGCCATTGCTCGCCCGTCGACCGTCCATTTCGTGACGCTACTGCCGAAGACGCGCTCGGGGAAGCTCCTGCGCCGCTCGATCCAGGCGCTGGCCGAAGCGCGCGACCCGGGCGACCTCACGACGATCGAGGATCCGGGCGCGCTCGACCAGATCCGCGCAGCGCTCGGGGCAAGCGGCTGACGCAGATCGATAGGCGATAATGCGGGTTTTGCCTGCAATCGCCTCGATGCCTGCAGTTTCCCCGGTCTACGCGCCCGCGCCGCTGTCCGAAGTGACACGCGGCGGCATCGTCGAAAGCGTCCATTTCGGCGCAGTGGCCGTCGTCGATCGCAACGGCCGCGTGCTCCACGCGGCGGGTGACCCGTTCACGCCGACGTTCACGCGCAGCGCGCTGAAGCCGTTGCAGGCGTTGCCGTTCACGGCGGCCGGCGGCGTCGAGCGTTTCGGATTTGCGCAAGCGCAGATCGCGTTGATGTGCGCGAGCCATTCGGGCGAGCCGCGCCACGTCGAGGCGGTCGCGGACATGCTCGCACGCGCCCGCTGTACCGCGGCCGATCTGCAGTGCGGCACGCACGCGCCCGGGTTCTACGAAGCGCGCGGCGAATTGCCGCCGCCGCCGCCGTATTCGCCGCTGCAGCACAACTGCTCGGGCAAGCACAGCGGGATGCTCGCGTGGTGCGAGCAATGCGGCGAATCCAAGGCCGACTATCTCGCCTTCGATCATCCGTTGCAGGCCGCGATTCGCCGCGCGGTCGCGACTTTCACCGGCGTGGCCGAGCAACGCTTGGTGAGCGGCATCGACGGCTGCTCAGCGCCCAACTACGCGGTACCGCTCGCCGCGCTGGCGCGGGCGTTTGCGCGGTTCGCGAGCGCGGATGTCGATCCCGACTACGGTATGGCACCGCGCATCCTCGCCGATGCGATGATGAAGCACCCCGGGATGGTGTCCGGCGAGCATCGCAGCGACCTCGCGTTGATGCAGGCCGGTCGCGGCGATTGGGTCGCGAAGATCGGCGCCGAAGGCGTCCAGGCGATCGGGATTCGCAGCCGCGG
>JAICVH010000037.1 GCA_025935435.1 Burkholderiales bacterium | reverse complement strand
TCGGACACATGCCGCACGATGCGCTCCTGCAGCACGCGAACGTATGGCCAGGCAAGGCGTATGGCGAGCCGGATGACGACAGCGACTACCCACAGCCCGACTACGATCAATGCCACGAGCGCCACCAGCCGCGCGCTCACTGCGCCGGCGACCTGCAGCGACGCACCGAATAGCGCGCCGGGCAACAGGTGCGCGACGGCCCACGCGATGGCCGACAACACGTTCATCAAATAGAACTGCAGCCTTGGCATGTTCGTCATGCCCGCGATGATGGGAACCACCGCGCGAGTCGGACCGAAAAAGCGACCGAGAAACACGCTTTTGCCGCCGTGCGCGGCGAAGTACGCTTCGCCCCGGGCGAGTAACTGCGGATGGTCGCGCAGCGGCCACATCGAACGCAGCGCCTCGTGATAGCGGCGACCGACGAAATAGCTGATGCCGTCTCCGGCAGTTGCTCCGGCGACGGCGGCGAGCGTGGCGAGCCATGGATCGAGGGCCTTCAGGCCGACGAGCATGCCGCCGACAAAGACGATCGTGCTGCCCGGCACGATCGTCCCGATGACCGCGACCGATTCCGCGAATGCCGCACCGAACACCGCCACGAGCGCAAGCGCCGCATGCTCGGTGAAAAACGCGATCAGCGATTGCAGGTGCGCTTCGATGGCGATGCCCGCCGGCGACTACAACATCGGTTACTGCGTCAGGAACGGCAGCGGTGCGCTCATTGCAGGCCTGAGGCTCACGGCAGGCGTTGCGGTGGTGACGCCGTAGATTCGGCGGCTGCGGCCGCGCGCGCTTCATCCTCATCGAGCGCGCGGCCGTTCGTTGCGACGACGTTCGCGTAGAAACGCGCGCTGTCTTTGGGCGTGCGTTTCTGCGTGTCGAAGTCGACGTGCACGATGCCGAAGCGCTTCGAATAACCGAGCGACCATTCGAAGTTGTCGAGCAGCGACCACGCGAAGTAGCCGCGAACGTCGGCGCCGGCGGCGCGTGCGTTACGGACAGCCTTCAGGTGTTTGCGCAAGTAATCGACGCGCAGCGGATCGGCAAGACGCTCGCCCTCGACGACGGGCGGATCGAAAAAAGCTGCACCGTTCTCGGTCACGTAAAGCGGCGGGTTGCCGTAGCGCCGGCTGACCCAGACGAGCGTATCGGTGAGGCCCTGCGGAAACACCTCCCACGTCGTTTCGGTATAGGTTGCGCGCGGCTGGCGAACCGGGGCCGCCTGCAACGGCCACGATTGCGGATCGAAGCGCGTAACGCTGCGCGTGTAGTAGTTGACGCCGACGAAATCGATCGGCTGCCGGATCAACGCGAAATCATCGGCGGGCCAGCGCGGCCACGCCTCGCCGAAGATCTCCTCGAGCAGGCGCGGATAACGGCCGAAAAAGACCGGATCGAGATACTGACGGTTCATGTACGCATGCGCGCGTGCCGTGGCCGCCCGGTCTTCCGCCGATTCCGACGCCGCGTACTTGGGTTCGAGATTGACGACGATGCCGATGGCGTGGCGGCCAGTCGCCCGATACGCCTGTACGGCGCTGCCGTGCGCACGCAGCAGGTTGTGCGTGGCAATCGGCGCTTCGAAGCGATTACGGTGTCCAGGCGCGAGCGCGCCGTGGAGATAACCGCCGTCGGTGACGACCCATGGCTCGTTCAGCGTCGCCCATAGCCTCACGCGATCGTCCAGCTTGCGAAACAGGATCGTCGCGTAATCGGCGAACCAGCCGGCGATGTCCGGGTTGAGCCAGCCGCCGCGGTCGTCGAGGGCCGCCGGCAGGTCCCAGTGAAACAGCGTGACCGCCGGCGCGATGCCATGGGCGAGCAGCGTGTCGACCAGGCGGTCGTAATGCGCGAGTCCTTGGGCATTGACGCTGCCACGGCCCTGCGGCATCACGCGTGACCACGCAACGCTGAAGCGGTATGCGTTGAGGCCCAGCGCCTTCATCAGCGCGACGTCGTCCGGATAGCGCCGATACTGGTCGCATGCGACATCGCCGTTGTCGCCGTCGCGAACCAGACCCGGCGTGCGCGTGAACCGCTGCCAGATGCTCGGACCCGCGCCGTCGGCCAGAGGCGAACCTTCCACCTGGTACGCCGAAGTCGCACTGCCCCAGAGGAATTGCGCAGGGAAATCGGTCGTGCGCGCGGTCGTCGCGGTCATGGTCATGGTCTTGTCAATCCAATGAACGGTAAGCGATCAGCGGCCGAGTTGCAGCACGACCTTCGCTTCGAGCTCGTCGATGCGCAGTTCGTTGCCGATGGTCACCGGCCTGCCGTTGATCGTCGCATGCAACGGTCGTTGCCACGGGCCGGCAAGCACGAACCCACCCGGCGGGACGCGGCCGCTTGCAGACAACGTCAGTTCCGCGATGCGTTGACCCGTTCGCACGAGCGAATACGAGACGGTGCCGTACGGCGTGTTCAACCCCCGGATCGCCACACCGGCACGATCGAGCCAGGGCGCGGGAATGCCGGCCGCGAGCATCATCGCGCCGTCGCTGCGTTCGTACGCGAAGAGGTCGAGCAGCGCGCGAATGTAATCGGACGCAACCCACGCGTGCGGCGCGTCGCCGACGAACAGCGGCTTGCGCAATTCACGGCCGACGACTTCCGGCCACTGGTTCCACGCCGCGGGGCGACGGCCATCCATGAAGAAGTCGAGCAGTTCGTGCGCACGATCGCGAAAGCCGAGGCGCACGAACGTGCCCACCGTTCGCAGTTCGTACGGCGTGTACTCGTTCCACGCCGCCTTGCCATCACGCCGCGCCGTGAATGCCTCCCAGTAGCGCTCGAACGTCGGGGTAAGCAGTTCATCGGGCACCGCGAGCGGATCGCCGCGCGGTGCGAGCGCGATCGTCGTGGACGTCGGGTCGAAATCACCGAGCTCGACCGAGCCGGGCAGATAATCGATCCGATGCGACGCCGCCGCGGCCGTCAGCGAAGCATGGAGGTCACGACGGAATTCGTCGTGCGCACTGCCGAGACGCTTCGCAGCCTTCGCATCGCCGAGTGTTTCTGCAACCATCGATGCGCTTGCATACCCTTTGAGCGCCCAGAAATCGTCCCAGTACGAGTGCACGGGCTTGGCCGAGTAGCCTTCGTGACTGATCGACGGGGGCACGAGTCCGAACGTCGCGCTACGTGGACGATCGCGACCGCCGTCGGAGCGTCCGCTTTGGCGCAGCGTCTCCAGGTACCGCGCCGCCGTGTCGATGCGCGGCCACGCCTCGCCGAGAAAATTGCGGTCCTGCGTATAGCGATAGATTTCCCCGGCCAGGAATAGAAATTCACCCGCGCTGTCGTGCTCCGGTACCGGGTCCGGGCCTCGCGCATCGATGCAGCAGGGGACTTTGCCGTCGTCGAATTGCCGTGTCGCGTACCAGCGCCAGTAGTCGGCGGCAACGGCGGCATGACCGAGCCGAAGCAGCGATTCGCCGATCATCGCACCGTCACGGATCCACGAGCGCGCGTACGAACGCGTTCCCGGCCGCAGGATCGCGCCGTCGCGCGTCATCAGGATATGCGCGAGCGCGGTGCGCAGCGTATCGACGAGCGGCTGCGCTTCGGGAGGAACACGCAGCGTCACGCGATCGAGCTTCGAGCGCCATGCGGCAGCGACGCTCGCCTGCTCGCGTGCGAGCCATTGCACCGGCGACAGTCCGCTCGGTCCCGAAAACGACGTATCCGCCGCCAGCGGGGCAACGATGCCGACCGTCGTCGTCGAACGCGCCGCGAGTGTCAGCGGATAGTGAAATGCCGCGGATGCATAACCGAAGTCGTCGTTGACTTCCCGACGCGGCTTCGGGTCCGGCGTGACGAGAATGCGACCGAACGATCCGGCGTCGAACGGCTGCATGAAGACGCGCGCGGGCGCCGCCAGCGGATGTACACGCCGCGTGCCATTGACGGCGAGGGCACCGGCCTTCCACGCGAGTTCGTGAATCGTGCTTACGCCGCCGACGGTCGACAGCGTCTGCGTCGCGGGATTCGCCTGGAATGGACGTACGGCGAGCACCAGGGTGAGCGCGAGCGGTTGATCGGTCAGGTTGGTAACGTCATAGCGACCTACGAGACGCGTGTCCTCGCGTGTGCCTGACGCGAACGCCGTGACGCGCAGTGACCAGCGCGGCGTCGTCCACAGCACACCGGGCATCGGCAGGTCATCGTCGACCAGAAAAGGCTTCGAGTCGACGTCGCTCCATCTCGTTACGCGGCCGCGCTCGACGATGACCGGCTCGATCGTAAAACCGCCGCGTCCGACTTCCAGTGCGCCATCTTCCGAAAGCAATCCCGAATCGCGGCCGCCGTCGACACCAACGAGCGTCCACATTGCCTGTTCGGTGAACCCGCGCGGATACTCGCCTCGCGGCGCATCGCGGGCAAGCTCCGAGAAGAATGCGTTCGGCGTGGCACCGTACGCGAGACCCTCGACCGTGATCTCGGCGATGGCGTACGCGCGCTTGGGACCGTCGTGGAAGGCGAGCCGCAGATAGCGGGTGTCCGATTCGGTGAGAAGCAATGGCGCGCGACCCGCGCCGCCTTCCGTCACGCGTCGCACCGTGCGCCAGCGGCGGCCGTCGTCCGAATACTGAACGTCGTAAGCCGACGCGTGTTCGCCACGCACCCATTGAACGACGAGGCCGCCGAACTCGCGCGGCCGACCGAAGTCGAGCATCAACCATTGTTCCCGCCCTGCCTTCGGGTTGCTGCGCCATGCCGTTTTCACGACGCCGTCGACCGCATGGACGGCGTCGGCATCGCGCTGTGCCGATGATGCGCGAACGGTCGGCTGTGGCCAGACGTCGGGCGGCGGCGGCAGTTCCTGGAGTTCCAGGTCGCTGACGTACAGCGTGCCGTGGCCGCCGTCGCGGCCGGCGGCGACGACGATTTCGATCGTTGCCGACTGGCGCAGCACGCGATCCTTCGTCGGTCCCCACGCGAAGGCGATCTGGCGCTTCTTGATCGTCACGCGCTGCCAGTCGCGCGTGAATGCGAAATTGGGCCGGTGATACCACCAGACGTTGTCACCGGTCGCGTCGACCAGCTTCAACTGCAGGTCGTTCACCGGTGCGTCGGCGCGCAGCCAGAACGTGATCGCGTAGTTGTCGGGGAGTTCGAGCGGAAGCGCCCGGCGCGCGATCGCATAGCCCGCGGTACCGCCGAGGTCGAACGTAAGTCGCAGCGCCTGTCGCTTTGCGTCGGTCACCGGCGCGACGCTCGCAGTGACGCCATCCGATGCGACAGCCTTCCACGCCGACACATCGTCGAAGCGATCGAGCGTGCGCGTCGAGATCTGCGCCGTGACGGCAGTCGCGATGCACATCGATCCGGTCAACATCAGCAGCCGCCACCAACCGAGGCCGCGCCGGCGCCGAGTGTGCCGCATCACCCCTTGACGCTCCCGAGCATCAGGCCCTGGATGTAATGACGCTGCAACACCAGGAATACGATCAGTACCGGCGCGATCGTCAGCACGGAACCGGCCATCATCAACTCGTTGTCCTGCACGTGCTCGCGCGCAAGGCCCGCAAGCGCAACCGGCAGCGTCTGCAGGTCCTGATCGGTCAGCACGATCAGCGGCCACATGAAATCGTTCCACGTGCCGAGCAGCGTGAAAACGGCGAGCGTGACGATGATCGGCCGCAACAGCGGGACGACGATGAACCCGAAAATCCGCCACTCGCTCGCTCCATCCACGCGCGCCGCTTCGAGCAAATCGTCCGGGATGGACAGCGCGTACTGGCGCACGAGAAAGATTCCGAAGATGCTGGCGAGCGCAGGCACGATGATGCCGCCGTAACTGTTGACGAGTCCCAGATGCTTGAGCAGCAGGAATAGTGGCACCAGCGCGACCTGTCCGGGTATGACGAGCGCACCGAGCATCAGCCGGAACAGCCGCTCGCGACCGGCAAAGCGCAACTTCGCAAACGCATACCCGGCCATCACGTTCATGACGAGCGAGCAGGCGGTTACCGCGACCGCGAGCAGCACGCTGTTCACCAGATAACGGCCGATGCCCGCACGCGCGAACAGCTCGCGATAGTTGACGAGCGTCGGCTCCGAAGGCAGCAACGGCGGCGGATACGCGGCCGATTCTCCCGGCGCCATGAACGATGCGGCGACCATCCACAGCAGCGGAAACAGCGCGAACGCGGTCAGGATGACGAGCAGCGCGTTGACGGACAGTTGCGCCGGCCGCGGCATCACCACGTCGCACCCGCCCGCCGCGCCTGTCGCATCTGCACGAGCGTCACGGCAAAGATCAGGAGGAACAGCAGGAATGCGACCGCGGAAGCGTTACCAAGGTTCCACCACTTGAAGCCTTCCTCGTACATGAAGTAGAGCACGCTGACGGTGCTCTGGAGCGGCCCACCCTGCGTCATCACGTACGGCTCGGCGAAGAGCTGGAAATAGCCGGCGACCGTCAAGATCCCGACGATTGTCAGCAGCGGCGACAGCATCGGCAGCGTCACGTAGCGGAAACGAGCGAACGCCGAAGCGCCATCGATGCGCGCGGATTCGTACAGGTCACGCGGTATGTTCTGCAACCCCGCGAACAGGATGATCATGTTGTAGCCGAAATTCTTCCATACGGCGAAAACGATGATCGCCGGCATCGCGAAATGCGGATCGCCCAGCCAGTCGATCGGCGGAATGCCGAGTCCGCCGAGTGCGTAGTTGAGGAAGCCGTTGCGCGTTGCGAACAGGTACCGCCAGATGACGGCGACTGCGACGACCGTCGTGACGACCGGCGCAAACAGTGCCGTGCGAAAGAACGGCTGGAATCGAGCCAACGGCGAGTGCAGCAGCAACGCTGCGCCCAGCGACAACGCGAGCGACAGCGGTACACCCACACCCACGAAGTACAGCGTATTGCCGAGCGCTTTCCAGAACAGCGGCCGTTGCAGCAATTCAATGTAATTGCGCAGATAGACGACGCGCAGGTTCCGGATGTCGGCGAGCGCATAGATGTCGAAATCGGTGAGGCTCATCGCGAACCCTGCGACCACCGGCGCGACGAAAAAGACGGCGATGACGACAAGCGCCGGCGCTGCGAAGAACCAGCCGGCATTGCGCCGTTTCAACCGCGCTGTCCGTCGCGGGCCAGCAGCCAGCGCCGCTTTTCGAGGATGCGGTCGGCGCGCACATCGAGCTCGCGCACCGCTTCGTCGATACTGGTGCCGCCGCGCACGACGCGCTCGGCAAGCACCCGCATCTCGTCGGCGATCCGCTCCCATTCCGGGACTTTCGGCGCGGCTTTCACGCGCTCGAGCTGATCGCGAAACGCGCGCGCATGCTCATCGGATGCGAGCGAGGCGTCGTTCCACGCGCTTCGTCGTGGCGGCAGGTCGCCGGTCAGCGCATGGAAGCGAAGCGAAACGTCCGGTCGCGCCAGGTATTCGACCAGTTCCCACGCCGCTTCCTTGGCGCGCGATGCGCGAAACACGACGAGGCTTGCGCCGCCTGCGATCGATGCTCCCGGCCCTTCCGGCCCGGGCAGCGGTGCCGTTGTCCACAGCGGCTGCACGGCCGCGGGCAGCCGGCGCTTGAATTCGCCGATGTTCCACGGGCCCGTGATGTAGAAGGCAAACGCGCCGCGGCCGAACTCGTTCCAGACGTTCGACGTATCGGACGCCGTTACGAGCGGCGCGTAACCGTCGCGAAACATCGCCGCGTAGAACGCAAGCGCGCGTCGAAAGCCGGCACTTTGGAAGTTGCCGTACTGCCCGCCGTCGCGCAGCAGCGGTTCCGGCTGCTGCAATGCGAGCGCGACCAGCGGCTCGACTTCGTTCAGCGGCAGGAGGATCGGATACCGGCCTGGCTGCGCGCTCGATCGAAGCGCCGCGAAGCTTCGTACCCAGTCGGGCCACGACGTGGGTGCCTGCGCAATGCCTGCCGCGTCGAGCAGATCGCGGCGATAGAACAGCAGCCGCGTGTCGACGTACCAGGGCACGCCGTAGAGTCGGCCCGCAACGACGTTCGTGTCCCAGATGCCGCCGAAGAAATCGCGGGCATCGACCGACGACGATGCGACGCGTGCGTCGAGCGGCTCGAGCGCTCCGAGCGCGACGAACTCCGGAATCCACGTGTTGCCGAGCTGGCAGACATCCGGCGTTGCGTCGCCGGCGAACGCCGTCAACAGCTTTTCATGCGCTGCCGACCACGGCAACTGCTGGACGTCGACGCGAATTCCAGGGTGCGTGCGCTCGAATTCGGGAAGAAGCGCGGTGACGACCTCGCTTTCACGCCCCATCGCCCAGAAGCGAACGACGGTGACGTCGGCTGCGTGCCTGCTGCAGGCCGCAACCAGCATCGAAGCGACGACGACCGCTGCGGCGCTGCGCAATACGCGCGCGATCACTGCGCGGTTGCGGTGAGCCAGCCTCCCGAGAAGCCGGCGCGCGCGAGGCCCCGGCGCACGTACGGATTCTCGCGCATGACGTTCCAGATGAGGCCGCTGCGGTAGTTCTCGATCATCGCGATGAGCGCACCCTGGTCGATGCCGAGGTAGTCATGATCGACCCAGCCGACCCCCGCGATGCGTCGGCCCTGCTGGAGCGTGACGTCGCTGAACGTGAAACTCGGATTGAACGCGTCGAGGAAGCCGTACGTGCCGTAGATGTACTGACCGAAGCGACGGTGCATGTCGAGTACCGCGGGAATCGCAAGTTCCGGCGCGAACGGGATCGACGCCACGGCGGCCGTTGGCGCAAGCGTGCAGTCGTCGTGTGCGGCGGCACCACCGATGCCGCGCGCCGAATACGCACGAAATACCCGGCGTCCGGTCTTGTCGTCGATCTCGATTTCACCCGGCCCGTCGCTCGCGGTAATGCCCCAGATCGTGGCGCTGTACGCCTTGCAGCCGAGCGGATTGGCGATCGCGTACGCCTGTTGCGCATAGATCGCACGGCGGCTGTTCTCGAAATAGTCGATGCCCCGGCCGCGCATGTACGCGTCCTGGATCTTGCGGAAATCGAGCCACACGTGCGAGTACTGGTGCCCGAACAACGGCGCGAAATCGAGGTGCTCCTGGCCGAATACCGTGCGCCAGCTCTGGTCGTACGTGCTCGTCCATTGCGCCCACGCGTCGCTGCCGACCGGATGCGTCGGCGACGCGAGCGCCAGCACGTAGACCAGCATCGCTTCGTTGTAGCCGCGCCAGTCGTATTCCAGAAAACCCTCTTCGGGCGACCAGCCAAGGCTGATCGCGGGCGCGCGCGTCTGCGCCCAGCGCCAGTCGACGCGGTGATAAATCTGATCGGCAAGCCGGCGGATCTCGACTTCCTCCGGATGCGTGCCGTCGAAGTACGACTGGCAGAACAGAACGCCGGCAAGCAACAGCGCCGTATCGACGGTCGACAGCTCGCTGTCGTCGAAGCGCTCGCCGGTCTTCATGTCGAGGAAGTGATAGAAGAATCCCTTGTATCCGGACATCCCGTACTGATGCGTGCCCTGCGGCGCGTTCCACAGGAAGCGCAGCGTCGTCAGCACGCGCTTTCGAGCGTCCTTGCGCTTCACATAGCCGCGCTCGACGCCAATCGCATACGACGTAAGGCCGAAGCCGACCGCCGCGATGCTTGCGAACGACGGCGACGGATACCGATCGGGCACGAGTCCGTTCTTCGGATTGGTCGTATCCCAGAAATAGCGGAACGTGCGTTCCTCCAGGTCGATCAGCACCGGTTCGACCAGCGGGCTCAGCGGCCGCGCCGGCACGTCGGTGAGGCCGCTGTAGCGAAGCGCGGTCGCACGGCTGTATTGCAGGAGCATCGCCAGCATCACGAGCACCAGCATCAGCGTGGCCGCGGCGAGAACATGCCGGCGGGGCGCGAGCTTCATCGACTGCGATCGCGTGCGGCGAAGATCTCGGAGAGATAGCCGGCGACGCACGCCGGCTGAAGCACGAGGCTGTACATGAAGGCGTAGGTCAGGAATCCGGAGAGATTCCTGCGCACGCGAAGGCCGTTGGCGGCAAACATTTGCGAACCCACACGATACATCACGTAATTCACGCCGACTGCCATCGGCAGCCATGCGAGCGTCCAAGGACCGGCGATCCAGAACGTGCCGGCGAGGGCGAGCAGCATACCGGGAATGAACAGAAGTGTGTAGGCCACGTCGAGCCACGGGAACAGCAGGTTCCACCAGACGAAGAACGTCGACAGCCGCGGCTCGATCAGCACGCCCGGCACCTGTCGAAACGCCTCCATCATGCCGCGCGCCCATTGGCGCCGTTGGTCGGCGAAACGGCGCAGCGTGTCGGGCGCGTTGGTGAAGCAGCACGCATCTTCGGCGTGACCAATCCGCCAGCCGCGTCGGAGCATTGCCCAGGTCAACACGATGTCACGGCCCGTGCAATCGGGCCATCCGCCCATCTCGCGAAGCGCCGCGCGATCGTATAAAGAAAACGATTCCTGGGCGACGAGCGTGCCCTGGTAGAGGGACTGCACGCGCTTCACTGCGGCGATGCCGTGGAAATAGTCCCACTCCTGCGCTTTCGTCACCCAGTTCCGGCGTGAGTTGCGCACGAGCATCGTCCCCGCCACGGCGCGCGTGTTCGGCGGGTCGCTCATGTAGCGCTCGACAATGTGGCGCAGCGCGTCGCGATAGAGGATCGATTCGGCGTCGAGCGTCAGCACGAGATCGAAGCGGCATTCGGCGAGGCCGGCATTCAGCGCCTTGGAACGGCTTGCGTCCGCGGGCAGCCGCAGCAGGCGCAGCCAGTCGTGATCGCATGCGTCGACGATCGCCGCCGTTCGGTCGATCGAACCGCGATCGACGACGAACACCTCGAAGGCGCCCGGATAATCCTGGTTCGCGATCGACCGCAACGTGTCCGCAATGGCGCTCTCGACATCGCAGACCGGGAGCAGGATCGAAACCGATGGATAGCGGCTCGGCTGCAGTCGCGCCGGCCGCCGATCCAGCAGCAGGCTCGCGATCAGGAACGCGTTCATGAAGCCGGGTACGAGTGCGATGCCGCCGACGGCGAACCATGCGAGCGCGCTGCCGACGAGGCGGGACAACTCGCCGATCCAGGGCAGTGCCACGACGACGGTGAGCGCGAACCACGCGCTGCTCGCGACGAGCGCCACCGCGAACTTGGCGCGCACGCCGAGATAGAACGACGCATTGGATGTCGGTCGCTCGGAGGCTGCGCCGCGCGCGGCGGCCGCAACGGGCCGGATGCCGGCACGCGCAATCGCCACGTCGACGGCCGTCCGGGGCATCGGCTGCGCCTCGAGCGGCAGTCCGTCGGCGGCGACGGGGCCGCGGGGGTCGTCGTAGAGCGCGTCGTCCGGCATGATTG
>JAICVH010000081.1 GCA_025935435.1 Burkholderiales bacterium | reverse complement strand
CGCGCTTCTGCGGCGTCAGAAACGTGTCGGCGACGCGCTGCCCGGGTCGCCGCACTTCGCGCTCTCCCTCGCGGACGCTCGCCTGCGCCTGCGCAAGCTGCGCGCGCGCAGCAGCGATTTCCGGCGGCCGGCGTGCCTTTTCGAGGTTGGCAAGCGCGGCCTGCGCCTGACGCACACGCGCGTCCGCCTCGGCGCGTGCCGCGCGCTCCTGCGCGCTCTCGAGCGTGAACAAAGGCGCGTCCTTCGCTACCGGGGTGCCGCGTTCGACGGCGAGTTGCAGCAGCGTGCCGGACAATGGCGCGGCGACGCGCACGTATTCGCCTTCCACATACCCGGGGAAGCCGGCGGGCGGCGCGTTATTGCAGGCGGTGAGGGCGAGCGCGAGTGCGGGATAGAGGATGAAGGATCGTGAACCCATCCTCGATCCTACCGCCTAATCGCTCGCCCCCTGCACCGCCGGGGCGTCCGCACGTTCCGTAATGCTTCCGGCCCGCTGCTGGCGTCGCGTGAGCCGCCGCTGCGACCAGGCGTCGAGGTAGGTATAGATCACCGGCACGACGATCAGCGTCAGCAGCGTCGACGTGATGACGCCGCCGATGATCGCGCGGCCCATCGGCGCCTGCTGCTCGCCGCCATCGCCGAGCCCGAGCGCAAGCGGCAACATGCCTCCGATCATCGCCGCGGTCGTCATCAGGATCGGCCGCAGGCGCACCTGGCCCGCCGTGAGCAGCGCGTTGGCGAGCGACGCGCCCGCGCGCCGCGACCGATTGGCGAAGTCGACGAGCAGGATCGCATTCTTCGTGACGAGTCCCATCAGCATGATGAAGCCGATGATCGAGAAGATGTTGAGCGTCGTACCGGTGAGCAGCAACGCGAGGAACACACCGATCAGTGAAAACGGCAGCGACGCCATGATCGCGATCGGTTGCGTGAAACTCGCAAATTGCGACGCGAGGATCAGGTAAATGAAGATGATCGCGAGGCCGAGCGCGGCGACCGCTGCCTGGAAGGACTCCTGCATGTCCTGTTGCTGTCCCGCAGCCTGCAGCCGGTAGCCGGGCGGCAACGCCATTTCCTTCGCGATCTTCTGCACGTCCGTCCCGACGTCACCGGCCGGCCGGCCCTCGACGTTCGCGTAGATGCCGACGCGTCGCTGCAGATCCTGCCGCTTGATGATCTGCGGGCTCGTCGACTCGACGAGATCGGCGACCTGCCGCAGCGGCACCATGCGCATCTGTCCATCCGGCCCGCGCTTGTTCGTCGTCAGATACAGGTTGCCGAGATCGGATGCGAGCTGGCGCCGATCGCGCGAAAGCTGGACGTTGACTTCATAGTTCTGGCCGTCCGGCCCGAGCCAATAGCTGATCGTGTCGCCCGCGATCAGCGGCCGGATCGTGGCACCGACCTGCTGCACGGTGACGCCCAGGTCGGACGCGGCCGCGTTGTTGAGCCGTATCGACAGCGCCGGATTCGCCGCCTTGTCCGACGTCTCGAGATCGGCAATGCCCCGCACCTTGGCGACCTTGGCCGCGAATTCGCCGGACAGCTTCGCGAGTGTGTCCGGGTCGGGGCCGAGCAGGTTGAACCAGATCGGCCGGTCGAAACCGAACGTCAACTCGATTCCCGGAATCGGCTTCAGCGCCGCGCGAATCGCCCGTTCGAGTTCCTTTTGCGTACGGTTGCGCGCTTTCGCGTCCACGAGCTTCAGGTTGACGCGGGCGTAATTGCGGCCATCCTCGGTGCCCACCGTCGTCATTGCGAGCGCGACTTCAGGGAACTGCTTCAGCGTTTCCTCGGCTTCGGTGACTTTGCCGTTCGAGTATTCGAGGCTCGAACCGACCGGCGTGTTGAGACGCAGCGAGATGAAGCCCTGGTCGACCTCGGGAATGAACTCGGTGCCCACGAGCGGCACGATCGCGAAGCTCGCGAAGAACGTGACGAGCGCGATCGCCAGCACCGATTTGCGATGTCCGAGCGCCCAGGCAAGCACGTCGCCGTATACGCGGTGCATCCATTCGATGCCGCGCTCGACGCGATCCATGATGCGGCCGAGCCACGGCGCGCGCGCAAAGCGCTTTTCGGGCGGATCGGGCCACACGGACGAGAGCATCGGGTCGAGGGTGAAGCTGATGAACAGCGACACGAGCACCGCGACGGAAACCGCGACGCCGAACTGGAAAAAGAAGCGGCCGATCAGCCCGCTCATGAAAGCGATCGGGACGAACACGGCGACGATCGCGAACGTGGTGGCCATCACGGCCAGCCCGATCTCGTCGGTCCCTTCGCGCGCCGCCCGCGCATGGTCCTTGCCCATCGCGACATGGCGGACGATGTTCTCGCGCACGACGATCGCGTCGTCGATCAACAGGCCGATCGTCAGCGACAGCGCCATCAGCGTCAGGAAGTTGAGCGTGAAACCGAATGCATAGAGCGCAACGAACGTCGCGACGACCGCGAGCGGGAGCGTCAGTCCGGTGATGATCGTGCTGCGCCAGCTGTGCAGGAAGAAGAACACGATCAGCACCGTCAGGAGCCCGCCCTCGACGATCGTGCTCTTGACGCGATTCACCGCGTTCTCGACCTGCTCGCCGCGCGAGAACGTCACGCGCAACTCGACGTCCGATGGCAACCGCGCCTTGAGGTCGTTCACCGCGGCGACGACATTGCGACCCGTTTCGACGATGTTCGCGTCCTGCGCCTTTTGAATGTCGAGCGTGATCGCCGCGTGGCCGTTGATTCGCGAGATCGAGTCCTGCTCCTTCTCGCCGTCGATGACGTCGGCGACCTGGTTCAGGTAGATGGCGCCGCCGCCCTGCTGGGCGACGATGATGCGACCGAACTGCGCCGGGTCCTTGATCTTGCCTTCGACGCGCACGACCGCGTCGCTGGATCCCTTGGTGATGCGACCGGCCGGCACGTCCTGGTTCGCTTCGCGAATCGCCGCAATCACCTGGTCGACGCCGAGGCCGAGCGACGTCAATGCATCGGGCTTGATCTGAATCAGGATCTGCCGCGTCACGCGACCGTTGATGTCGATGCGCGCGACGCCCGGCAGATTCTCGAGTACCTTGACGATCGTCTGGTCGGTGAGCGACGTCAGTTCGCGCAGGCCGGTCGTCTGCGACATCAACGCGAGCGACACCACGGGCTGGCTGTTCTCGTTCTCGACGCGGAACACCTGCGGATCCTTGACGTCCCGCGGGAAGCTCGACCGAATCGTCGCAATCCGGTCGCGCACGTCCTGCACCGCTTGCGGCACGTTGGTCGCAAGCCGGAATTCGGCGAACACGTCGCTGCGGCCTTCGCGCGAATTCGAGAAAATCCGCTTGACCCCGGACACCTGATTGACGGCGTACTCGATCGGCTTCGTGACATCCGCCTCAACCGCCTCGGGTGCCGCGCCTGGATACGTGGTCTGGACGTATACGAACGGGAGGCTGACGTCGGGCATCTGCTCGACCTTCAGCCGCAGATACGAAAAGACGCCGAGCACGGTGATCGCGACCATGACCATCGTCGCAAACACCGGATTCCTGATCGATACGCGGGTGATCCACATCGGGATGTCTCCGCTCAGCCCGCGCCGCCCGCCCGGTTCCGGGTGGCGTTCTGCGACGACGCGGGCGCCTTGACGAGCGCCGGCGCGCCATCCTTCAGATTGTCGAAGCGCGCCGCGAGCACGGGCGCCTGCGCAGGCAACGCCGTCTTGATCTCGACGCGGCCATTCGTCTCGTCGCGCCGGCCGGTGATCACGATGCGCCGCACCAGTTTGCCGCTGTCGATCATCCACACGTACGATTGCCCGGCTTCATTGCGCACGGCCGCGAGCGGAAGCGTGGGCGCCGGCGCACTCGCGACCAGCGCGATGCGGCCGGTGGAGAACATGCCGCCGCGCAACGTGGCGTCGGGGTTCGGCAACCCGACGTAGACGAGGATCGCGCGTGTGCCCGGTTCGGTCGACGGATTGATGCGCTCGATGCGTCCCTGGAATCGACGCTCGCCAAAGCCGTCGACGGCCAGTTCGACCGGCATGCCGAGCCGCAGCTCGGGCACGTCGATCGCGGGCACCATCGCCTGGACCTCCAGTGCCTGCAGATCGACGATGGTGACGATCGGCGCCTCGATCGCCACCTTTTCACCCGGCTGCACGTGGCGCTTGGCGACGATGCCGGACAGCGGCGCCACGACGTCCGCATCGCGCAATGCATTCTGCGCGAGTTGCACCTGGGCCTCGGCGGATTTCAGATTGCCGCGCGCGACGTTGAACGACGACTCGGTGCTGTCGAACGCGTTCTGTGAAATGAATTTGTCGTTAAGAAGGCGCACGTTCATCGTGCGCGTCTTCTCGGCCAGCGCAAGCTGCGCGCGCGCGCTTTCAACCGCGCCAACGCGGTCGACGAGGCGCGACTCGAGATCGGCCGACACGATATGACCGATCTTCTGGCCGGCGCGAACGGTGTCGCCTTCGCGGACCGTGAAGTTCGCCAGATCGCCGGCAACCTTCGCCTTCACGACCGCCTGGTGCACCGGCTGCAGCGTGCCGGACACGGGCAGCCACCGGGCGAGCGCGGTGTTCTCGACATACGCGAGATCGGCCGGCGTGAACTGCAGCGCGACCGGCGCGGCAGCCGCCGGATCGGGTCCGGCGTTGCGCTTGGACGCGCGAAATACCGCAGCAGCGCCCACCCCCGCGATCAACGTGAGCACGAGCAGGCCCACGAGCAGGCGCCGACGTGTCATGCGGAAAGTCATCGAGATCCCCCCGCGCCCGGTAGGACGCGCCTGTTGAGTGCGCGGCGGCCGCGCGATCGGCGCGGACGCTTCGAAGGCCGCCGCACCCGCGTTGGATGCGCCGGCGCGCGCCGCCGGATTCAATCGGAAAGCGGCGAACGATAAGCGTACTCGGCCGCCAGGGCAACCGACGTGCGATGAAATGCGCCGGCATCCGATGGAACGTAACGGCGCGAAGCGATGCGAGCGCTGGGGACGCGACCGCCACATCCCCCCAGGAGGGAAGAGCCGGCTTCATTGACACTCGATTCGGCGGCGAATCATAATGCTCCGTTATTCTTCTTTTCCCGCCCACGCCGGAGATTGCCAATGCATGCCCCTCAGACAATCACTCGTACGATCGGCCTGACGCTCGTCGCTGCTGCAGTATTCGGCGTCTACGGCTGCAGCAAGGAAGAACCGAAACAGGCCGCCGCGCCGAAGACGACTGCGGCCGCACCGGCCGCGACACCGGCTGCGCCGGCCGAGGAAACGATTACCGTCAAGATCGGCCATGCCGGCCCGCTGACCGGTGGCATCGCGCACCTCGGGAAGGACGACGAGAACGGTGTGCACCTTGCCGTCGACGAAGCGACCGCGAAGAAAATCAAGCTTGGCGGCAAGGTCGTCAAGTTCGAGATGATGAGCGAAGACGATCAGGCGGACCCGAAGCTCGGCCCGACCATCGCGCAGAAGTTCGTTGACGCGAAGGTCGCCGGCGTCGTCGGTCACCTGAATTCTGGCGTGTCGATCCCGGCGTCCGCGGTGTACAACCAGGCGGGCCTGCCGATGATCTCAGGCTCGGCGACGAATCCCAAGCTCACCGAGCAGGGGTTCAAGACGATCTTCCGCACCGTTGCGCGGGACGATCAGCAGGGCCCGGCGATTGCCGCGTACATCGCCAATGAACTGAAGCTGAAGAAGGTCGCGATCGCCGACGACGCGACGGCCTATGGCGAGGGCCTCGCCAACGAAGTCGAGAAGACGTTGAAGGCTTCTGGCGTTCAGATCGTCACCCGCGAAAAGACGAACGACAAAGCCACCGACTTCAAGGCGATCCTGACCAAGATCAAGGGCCGCAATCCGGATGCCGTGTTCTACGGCGGCATGGACGCGACCGGCGGGCCGATGCTGAAGCAGGCGCGTGAACTGGGCATCAAGGCCACGTTCGCATACGGTGACGGCGCGTGTACCGCCGAGATGAACAAGCTGGCGGGCGACAAGGCCGCCGAAGGCATGATCTGCTCGCAGGCAGGCATTCCGACGCAGATGTCGTCGAAGGCCTTCGTCGATGCGTTCAACGCGAAGTTCGGGGAAATCAAGCAGTACGCGCCGTATTTCTACGACAGCACGAACGTACTGATCGCCGCGATGCAGAAAGCGGATTCGGCCGATCCGGCGAAATACCTGCCCGAGCTGCACAAGATCAGCTATGACGGCGCGACGGGTCACATCGAGTTCGACGAGAAGGGCGACCGCAAGGATGCCGAAATCACGATCTTCCAGATGAAGGGCGGCAAGGTCGACCCGGTTGCGATCATCAAGGCCGGCAAGTCGACGAAGATCGGCGGCGACACGCAGGCAGCGGCTTCGACCGCACCGGCTGCGCCGGCGATGGCCCCGGCAATGGCGCCCGCACCCAAGAAATAACGCGCGTTCGAGCCACGGAAACGGCGCCTGCGGGCGCCGTTTTTGCGACGGTTGCCGGAAGCCGCCCGCTGCCCGCACAATCCGTCACCGCGTTCTAAGCGCTCCCGCTTCCAATCGCTTGGATATCTTTCTCCAGCAGCTCGTGAACGGGCTGACGCTCGGCAGCGTCTACGCGATCGTCGCGCTCGGGTACACGATGGTCTACGGCATCATCCAGCTGATCAACTTCGCGCACGGCGAAGTCGTGATGCTGGGGGCGATGGTTGCGCTGACCGTCATCAACGCGCTGCTCGGCGCGAACGTCGGCTGGCCGCCGCTCGTGATCGTCATCGCGAGCACGCTCGTCGCGATTCCCGCATGCATGGTGATCGGCTATGCACTCGAGCGCGTCGCGTATCGACCGCTGCGGCGCGCGCCGCGCCTCGCGCCGCTGATCACGGCGATCGGCCTGTCGATCATCCTGCAGCACGTCGCACTGATCGTGTTCAGCCGCAACCCGCTGTCGTTCCCGCAGATCGTGCCGGTCGTTTCGTACCACGTTACCGGCAACCCGGAGGGCGCACGGATCACCAACGTGCAGCTTGCGATCATCGGCACGTCGGTGGCGATGATGGCGGGCCTCGTCGCGCTGATCTACCGGACGAAGCTCGGCATCGCCATGCGCGCCACATCGCAAAGCCCGCAAATCGCCGGACTGATGGGCATCGACATCAACCGCGTCATCGCGCTGACGTTCGTCATCGGCGCCGGGCTGGCCGCGGTGGCTGGCGTGATGGTGGGCACGTACTACGGCATCGCGCAGTATCAGATGGGATTCCTCCTCGGCCTGAAGGCCTTTTCGGCCGCCGTGCTCGGCGGCATCGGCAACATCGCGGGTGCGATGCTGGGCGGGCTCCTGCTCGGCATCATCGAAGCGCTCGGTGCCGGCTACGTGGGTGACCTGACGAATCTTTGCCAGATCGCACACTGGTCGAACGCGATTGCCGAGCGCTGCGTGAGCGATCCGAACCTGACGTTGTTCGGGAGCAACTACCAGGACGTGTTCGCGTTCTTCGTGCTGATCGCCGTGCTCGTGTTCCGGCCGTCCGGACTGCTTGGCGAACGCGTCTCCGACCGCGCATGAGCGTCATTCCGCAGCGCCCCGAAAACGCCGGAACGGCCCTTCGCTTTTGGACCCTCAAGAACTGGGAACACCGGGCGGCATGCACGCATTGATCGATACCCGGCATCCAGCCATCGCGAAGGTCGGGGTCATCCTGATCGCGATCACGCTCGCGTTGCTTCCATTTGCGCTGGCGGGCATCGGCACCGCGTGGGTTCGCATCACGAACCTGGCGGTGCTTTACATCCTGCTGTCGCTGGGACTCAACATCGTCGTCGGTTTCGCAGGCCTGCTCGATCTCGGCTACATCGCGTTCTATGCGGTCGGCGCCTATGTGTACGCGCTGCTCGCAAGCCCGCACTTCAATCTGCACCTGCCGTTCTGGGCGATCCTTCCCATCGGCGCACTCGTCGCGTGCATGTTCGGCGTGCTGCTCGGCGCGCCGACGCTGAAGCTGCGCGGCGACTACCTCGCGATCGTCACGCTCGGCTTCGGCGAGATCATCCGCATTTTCCTGAACAACCTGTCGCAGCCGGTGAACATCACCAACGGCGCGCAGGGGATCGCGCTGATCGATCCGTTCCGCTTCGGCACGTTCAGCTTCGCGCAGCCGGTGACGCTCGGTGGCGTGTCCGTCACCGGGCCGATCAAGTACTACTACCTGCTCGTGATCGTGATGCTCGTCGTCATCGTGATCAACCTGCGGCTGCAGGACTCGCGCGTCGGCCGCGCGTGGGAAGCGATCCGCGAGGACGAAGTCGCCGCCCGCTCGATGGGCATCAACACGCGCAACATGAAGCTGCTCGCCTTCGCGATGGGCGCGTCGTTCGGCGGCATCGCCGGCGGCATGTTCTCGGCGATCCAGGGCTTCATCAGTCCGGAAAGCTTCGTGCTCGTCGAATCGGTGAACATCCTCGCGAT
>JAICVH010000215.1 GCA_025935435.1 Burkholderiales bacterium | reverse complement strand
GCAACGCCGGTGCCGACGCTCGTCGCGATGACCAGCGTTTCGTCGAGCGGCGAATCGGCCATCCGCACTTTCGCGTAGGCGACCGCGGAAATGGCTGCGATCACCACCAGCACGATCAACGATCGAACGCCGCTCGAACCATCGGGCTCGCGCAACGTGCGCGCCTCGACCGGCAATGCCGGCGCCCAGTTCGGACGCAGGATCGTCGTGCCCAGCACGTAAACTGCATACAGGCCTGCCAGCACGAGACCTGGAATGAAGGCCCCCGCGTACATGTCGCCGACCGAGCGCCCGAGCTGGTCTGCCATGATGATCAACACTAGCGACGGCGGGATGATCTGCGCCAGCGTTCCCGATGCCGCGATGACGCCGGTCGCCAGCCGCCGATCGTAGCCATAGCGCAGCATGATCGGCAGCGAGATGAGGCCCATGGAAATCACGCTTGCAGCGACGACGCCGGTCGTGGCGGCAAGCAGCGCGCCGACGAAGACCACGGCATACGCGAGGCCACCGCGTAGCGGTCCGAACAACTGGCCGATCGTATCGAGCAGATCCTCGGCCATTCCGGAGCGCTCGAGGATCAATCCCATGAACGTGAAGAACGGCACGGCGAGCAACGTGTCGTTCGACATGACGCCGAACACCCGTTCCGGGAGCGCCTGCAGAAGCGATGTATCGAGCAGGCCGAGTTCGATGCCGAGCAACCCGAACAGGATGCCGACGGCGCCAAGCGAAAACGCAACGGGGAAACCGATCAGCAGCGTCACGATCAGGCCGCAGAACATCAGCGGCGCGATGTTGGCGATCAGCCAGGCGGTCACGATTGCTTTCCTTCGAGCACCGGCGCCGCCTCGACGCCGCGTTCGCGTGCGATCTCCTCGGCGAGCTCTTCCTCGGCCGATCTGCCGTGATGTTTTTCGAGCGAGTCCGGCCCGCGCCCCCTCAGGAATGCGATGCGCTTGATGAGCTCGGACACGCTTTGCAGCAGCAACAGCGCAAACCCGACCGGAATCATCAGCCGCGCCGGCCAGATGATGAGGCCACCGGCGTTCGTCGAGACCTCGTTACGCGCATACGAGTCGACGAACAACGGCCATGCAAGCGACATGATGATGATCGACATCGGCCAGAGGAAGAGCACGATGCCGATCACGTCGATCCAGTTCTGTGCGCGCGCCGACAGCTTGCCCTGGATGATGTCGATGCGCACATGCTCGTTGCGCAGCAACGTGTAGCCGGCGCCGAACAGGAAGATCACCGAGAACAGGTACCACTGGATTTCGAGGTACGCGTTCGAGCTGTAGTTGAACAGCTTGCGTACGACGGCGTTGGCCGCGCTGATGAGCACGACGACGAGCACGAGCCAGTACACGATGCGGCCGACACGCTCGGTGACCGCGTCGATCGCGCGCGACAGCGTGAGCAGGGCGTTCACGGGTCCTCCTGGCGGCGCGGCGTGCTGCGCCGGTTGCTGTTGCCGGACGTCCTCTCGCGCCGGATCGTCGAGCGACCGGCGACGGACGCGGAATTATAGGCGAAGGCCCGCCGAAAAACGCCAGGCTGTCGGGCGCGGCGCACGACACGCTCTGCAGCCACTACGCTGTGCAAGTGGGTGGGGACGGGCTGCTAAAATGAGCGCTTTCCCGGCGCGTGGGTCCAATGTTCAGCCGTTCCGTCACCCTGGCGCAGTCCGATCCCGAACTCTGGCAGGCGATCAGCGCCGAGAACCGGCGTCAGGAAGAGCACATCGAGCTGATCGCGTCGGAGAACTACGCGAGCCCTGCCGTCATGGCGGCGCAGGGCACACAGCTCACGAACAAGTACGCCGAGGGCTACCCCGGCAAGCGCTACTACGGCGGTTGCGAATACGTCGACATCGCCGAGCAAATGGCGATCGATCGCGTGAAGCGTCTGTTTCATGCGGAGGCGGCAAACGTGCAGCCGCATTCCGGCGCACAGGCGAACCAGGCGGTGTTCTTCGCGGCGCTGAAGCCGGGCGACACGATCCTCGGCATGAGCCTGCCGCACGGGGGCCACCTGACGCACGGGTCGCCGGTGAACCTGTCCGGCAAATGGTTCAACGTCGTCGCGTACGGTCTCGATCCTGCGACCGAGCTCATCGATTACGCGGCTGCCGAACGGCTCGCGCGCGAACACAAGCCGAAACTGATCATCGCCGGGGCCTCTGCGTATTCGCGCGTCATCGACTGGAAGCGATTCCGCACGATTGCCGATGACGTCGGCGCGCTGCTGATGGTCGACATGGCGCACTACGCGGGCTTGATTGCCGCGGGCGTGTATCCGAGCCCGGTCGGCCTCGCCGACTATACGACGAGCACGACGCACAAGACGTTGCGCGGTCCGCGCGGCGGATTCGTGCTGATGAAGGAAGCGCATGCGAAAGCGCTCAACTCGGCGGTATTCCCCGGCCTGCAGGGCGGTCCGCTGATGCACGTGATCGCGGCCAAGGCGGTTGCATTCGGCGAGGCGCTCACGCTCGACTTCAAGATCTATCAGGAGCGCGTGCTCGAAAACGCACGCGTGCTCGCGAAGGTCATGCAGGAACGCGGGCTGCGCATCGTATCGGGCGGGACCGATTCGCATATGTTCCTCGTCGACCTGCGCGCGAAGCAGGTGACCGGGAAGGACGCCGAGGCGGCGCTGTCGCGCGCGCACATCACCGTCAACAAGAACGCCATCCCCAACGATCCCGAAAAGCCGTTCGTGACGTCCGGAATTCGCATTGGGAGCCCCGCCGTGACTACGCGCGGCTTCGGTGAAATCGAATGCGAGCAACTGGGTCACCTGATCGCAGACGTGCTCGATGCCCCGGAAGACGAGGCAGTGATGACGCGCACGCGTAACGGCGTTGCCGCGCTGACGCGCAAGTTTCCCGTCTACCGGGCATGAAATGCCCTTTCTGCGGTAGCGCGGATACCCAGGTCATCGATTCGCGCGTATCGGAAGCCGGCGACTCCATTCGCCGCCGCCGCCGCTGCACCGCCTGCCAGAAACGTTTCACCACCTACGAAACGGTCGAACTGCGGCTGCCGCAGGTCGTCAAGACCAACGGCGATCGCGCCGAATTCGATGCGGGTCGGCTGCGCGTCGGTTTCGCGCGCGCGTTGCACAAGCGCCCGGTGCCGACCGAATTCGTCGATGCGGCGATCGACCGCATCGTGCAAAAGGTGTTGTCGCTAGGCGAGCGCGAGATCGCGTCGCGGCAGCTCGGCGAAATGGTGATGGAAGAGCTCTACAAGCTCGACAAGGTCGCGTACATCCGCTTTGCTTCCGTGTACCGGTCGTTCCAGGACGTGTCCGACTTTCGCGATGCGCTGAAGGAAGTCGAAGCGGTGCCCGCGCCACGCAAGGGCGCGCGCCGCCCGGCGTGACGGCAAACTTCGCTCGCGTGCACGAGGTGGGCGCAAACGGCGCTTCGCCGGCCGGTGAAGCCGGGCCGAAGTTCACCGACGAAGATCGGCAGTACATGGCGCGTGCGCTCGCGCTTGCGGCGCGCGGACTGTTTACGACCTCGCCCAATCCGCGTGTCGGCTGCGTGATCGTTCGCGACGGGCGCGTCATTGGCGAAGGCTGGCATCGGCGCGCCGGCGAAGCGCATGCAGAGACGGCGGCGCTCGCCGATGCGCGTGACAACGCACGCGACGCACGGGGCGCCACGATGTACGTCACGCTCGAACCGTGCAACCGGCACGGCCGCACGCCACCGTGTGTCGAAGCCGTGCTCGAGGCAGGCGTTGCGCGGGTAATCGTCGCATCGCATGATCCGAATCCCGCGCAGGCGGGCGGCGCCGCGCGGCTGCGGTCGCACGGCATCGTGGTCGACATGGGTTTGATGCAGACCGAGGCGGACGCGCTCAACGTCGGATTCCTCTCCTGTCATCAGCGCGGCATCCCGTGGGTACGGAGCAAGATCGCGGCGAGTATCGACGGCCGCACGGCACTTGCGAACGGCGACAGTCGGTGGATCACCGCGGCGGCTGCGCGGGCGGACGGTCACGCCTGGCGTGCGCGCGCATGCGCGGTGCTGACCGGCGTCGGCACCGTGCTGCACGACGATCCGCGTCTGGACGTGCGGGACGTACCGACGACGCGACAGCCGTTGCGCGTCATCGTCGACCGGCACGCGGATACGCCGGCGGATGCGCGCGTCCTGGCCGAAGGCCATGCGCTGGTCATCACCGCGGGGCCGCGCAACGACCAATGGCCCGCGGGCACCGAAACCCTCGCGATTCCGGACGGTGAAGGTCGCGTCGACCTCGCCGCGATGCTGCGCGAACTGGCGCAGCGCGGGGTCAACGAGTTGCATGTCGAGGCCGGCGCCAAGCTGAACGGCGCACTGCTTCGTGCCGGGCTGATCGACGAGCTGGTCGTCTACATTGCCGGCGCAATCATTGGTGATCCGGCGCGCGGCATGTTTGAATCCGGTGTACCGCTGGCGTCGCTCGATGCACGTATTGCGCTCGACTGGATGTCGGTCGATCGTGTCGGCGACGACCTGCGGATCGTCGCGCGGATCCGCGGCGGTCGTGCATGACGCGCGTCGTTTCGCGCGGATCGATGTTCTCGTTCGACCTCGCGGCATGAGGCGTTGATGTTCACCGGAATCGTGCAGGCGACCGGACGAATCGCGGCGCGGCAGATCGCCGGCGATGGGGTGCGGATCGGCGTCGACGTAGGAACCCTCGAGCTCGCGGACGTCGCGGTAGGCGATAGCGTCGCCGTGGCCGGCTGCTGCCTGACCGTCGTGCAGATCGACGATCGGCAACTCGCGTTCGACGTGTCCGAGGAGACACTGTCATGTACGACCGGATTCGACGTCGGAACGCGCGTCAACATCGAGAAAGCGCTGCGCCTCGCCGATAGATTGGGCGGACATCTGATGAGCGGGCACGTCGATGGCGTCGGGACGGTCGCAACGCTTGCACCGGTCGACCCGAACCGTCAGGGCAGCTGGCGGCTCGACATTGACGCTCCGCATGGCCTCGATCGCTACATCGCGCCCAAGGGATCGATTGCCGTGGACGGCGTGAGCCTGACCGTCAACACAGTCGACGGCGCGCGCTTCAGTGTCAACCTGATCCCGCATACACTCGCCGTGACCACGCTCGGACAGCTCGCCCGGGACAGCAAGGTGAATCTCGAAGTCGACGTCGTGGCGCGTTACGTGGAACG
>JAICVH010000098.1 GCA_025935435.1 Burkholderiales bacterium | reverse complement strand
TCCGGCAGCACCGGCGAGCCTGGGATCTTCGTGCAGGACGCCGGCGCCCTCGCGATTTACGATGCGTTGATCGGCGTGCAGTTGCAGGCGCCCGCGCTCGCCGGCCGCTACGCGCTCGGATATCTCACGCATGGCGGGCGCGCAGCGCTGGTCGCTGCGACCGGCGATCATTTTGCGAGCATCGCGTCCTGGCAGCGGATGTGCCGCGGCAGCCCGTTTCCCACCGCGCGCGCGTTCTCGGTCATGGATCCGCTGGCGACGCTGGTCGACGCGTTGAACGACTACCAGCCCGCGTTTCTCGCCAGTTATCCGACGACGCTCGCAATGCTTGCGGTCGAACAACGTGCCGGGCGACTGCGTATCGCCCCGGCATGTATCTGGTCGGGAGGCGAATGTCTCGCGCCGTCCACAGCGCTTGCAATCGAGCAGGCATTCGGCAGCGCGCTGATCAACGAATACGGCGCATCCGAGTGCATGAGCATCGCGTATTCATGCGCTGCGGGCTGGCTGCATGTGAACGCGGACTGGGTAGTCCTCGAGCCCGTGGATCGCGACTACCGCCCGACACCGCCGGGCGAGACATCGCACAGCGTCCTGGTGACCAATCTGGCGAACCGTGTACAGCCCATCGTGCGCTACGACCTGGGCGACAGCGTCGTCGTTAAACCGGAGGCCTGCACGTGCGGGAGCCCGTTGCCGGCGATTCGCGCGGAAGGCCGCCGCGACGACGTGCTCATGCTTCGCGCGCGAGACGGCGCGGTCGTGCCGCTGTCGCCGCTTGCGGTCACCACGGTCGTGGAGGACGCAATCGCCGGTCATCGCTTTCAGCTTGTCCAAACCGCATCAGACCGCATCGCTGTGCGACTGGACGCAGCGGAACCGGGCGAGCGCGACGCCGAATTCGCCGCGACGCGGCGCGCGCTCCACGCTTACCTGTCGCACCAGGCGCTCGACAATGTCGAGTTGGCGCTGGACGCGCAGCCGCCACTCGCGGATCCACGCAGCGGCAAGCTGCGCGAAGTGATCACGTCGATGGGCGGCTGAACCGACCCGGCGGATGGTCAGTTGGCGCCAGGATCAGGCGCGCGATACGCACTTCGAATACAGATCGCCGAGCGCTCCGCGCGGATCGTAGCGCGCTTTCAACGCCTGATAGGCAGGCCGGTTGTAGATCGACCAGAACTCGTCCTCGCCGAAGTACGAATCCGAATACAGCGACTTGACACCGCCGAGGGCGGTGACTCTGCGCTCGATCTTGCGGTTGACGAAGCCGCGTTCGCGCCGTTCACGGGACGCTACGGTATCCCAGAAGCCGAAATTCACCGACAGCGTCGCGCTCGGCAGCGGGTACAGCGTTGCTTCGTTGGCCGGGTCAGGCGCGCAGATCGGACAGATCCAGATCGGCAGAACCTGAACCTCGGTCAAAAGGAAGTCGAGAAATTCGTGCGCGCGCGCCAGCGGGATGTCGACGTCCTGGATCACGGCTTCCGCGTGAACGCCGCGAAGCCGGTTCACCCGGCCCATGACGCCCCAGCGCGCATTCCAGCGCATGATTTTCTGGTAGGTGATCGAATTGAGGCGTTTCCTCCCGAGAAGGCGTCGGACGAATGGATGCTGAGCGCCGACATTTTTCGAGCACCAGAACCAGTCGGTATCCCAGCGCCACAGGTAATCGCGCGCGGTCAGGTAGTCGACCCGCTTGTCGCGCAACGACTGGTAATAGATGCGCTCGTACGTGTAATCGCTGACGTAAGGCGCGTCGTCGATGAACGTTCCGCACGACAGCACCATGTCGCGCGGTCCAAACACGACGCCGTCGAGGAAGTCGACGGCTTCGTCCTTCGAGCGTCGGGCGACGTCGGCGAAAAAAATGTCCACATCGTCGTGGCGCGTGTGCATGACGCGCACATAACGCTTGACAGGCATCGTTCGCGCGGTCAGCTTGAGCGCGTAGCCGAGCGTCCCGTACGAGTTGGGAAAGCCGTGAAACAAGTCGCGATGCTCGTTGTTCGCCGTACAGCTGACGATCACGCCATCGCCGGTGAGAATGTCCATCGCGGTGATCGTGTCGTGCACCAGGCCGTGCCGAAACGAGGTGGCCTCGATGCCGACACCCGCGACGGCACCCCCGAGTGTGATCGATTTGAGCTGCGGCACGACGAGCGGCATGGCGCCGAGACCGAGCGTCGCGTCGGCAAGATCGGCGAACGTCGTCATGCCTTCGGCTTCGACCGTGTCCTCCGTTGCATCGACGCGAAGCACCTGATTGAAATGCCCGAGGTCGATACGCGGTCGACGTCGCTGCCGTTCGCGAAACAGGTTGGACGTCGATTTGGCGAGGCCAACACGTCCTGCGCCAAGGCGTTGGGCCACGTCCAGATCGCGTCGAAGTCGCGCCGTCTTCTCGGCGTACGTGGTCACGCCGGCGGATAGAGGAACGAACGGCTCATCGGGTAATCGGTGACGTTGCCTTTGCTGACCGTCACCTGGAACAGGTGCGTGCGGGACGTGCGCGAACGAAACATCTCCGCGCACGACCACAGGTATGTTCGCCAGATCCGACGGTGACGCTCGTTGAAGCGCGCCGGGTCGAGCGCCTGGATGGCATCCCAGTTTGCGTCGAAGCGCTCGGCCCACGCGTCAAGCGTAAGCGCGTAGTGCCGGCGCAGATTCTCCACATCGATGACCTCGAGGCCATTCGCATCCATCGCGTCGATCGCCTCGTGGAGGCTGGGGATCCAGCCACCCGGAAAAATGTACTTGCGGATCCAGAATTCGGTGTCGAACGAACCGACGTGCCCGATGAAGTGAATGACGCCCAAGCCGCCCGGCTTCAACGCGCGGGCGTGCGCGCGCACCACGTCGACGAGCTGATCGCGCCCCGCGTGCTCCAGCGTCCCGATCGACAGTAGTTTGTCGTACTGCCCCGGCATTTCCCTGAAGTCGCACTCGATGACCCGCAGCTTGTCGGCCAGGCCCTCGCGCGCGAGGTCGGCGTTCAGTTCGTCAACCTGCTCGGTCGTCGCATTGACGCCGGTACCGATTGCGCCATAGTGGTGCCACGCATGGCGCAGCAGGCCGCCCCAGCCGCAGCCGACGTCTACGAAAGTTTCGCCGGGACGCAGCTGCACCTTCCGGCACACGTGGTCCATCTTGTTCCGTTGCGCCTCTTCGAGCGTGCGCGTGCCTTCCTTCCAATAGGCGCACGTATACATCATGCCGACGCGGTCGAGCCACGGCGCGTAGAACGCCTTGCCGAGGCCGTAATGCGCGCGCGCGTTCGCCTTGGCCTGCGGCAGCGATCGATTGGAGAACCGGAATTCATGCCATCGGTTGCGAAGGCGGACGAGCGGGTTGCCCGACCGGTTGAATCCCATGTCGAGCGCAGCACGGAATGCGAGCGCAAAATCGCCCTCGGCGTCGACGTCGCCGTCGAAATACGCTTCGAGCAATCCGACATGCCCGTAGCGCATCAGTCGCCGCTGCCCGCGACGATTTCGAAACCGGATCGTGAAGCGCGGCGGCACCTCGCTGTTGCGAAATTCCCTGCCGCTGGGGAAGACGATGCGACAGGGAATCGCAGTTCCCCGCATCAGCGCCGATAGCAGGCGTTGCAGATTGCCGGTCCCGTGCTCGGCGAGCATGTCGGCCCGGCCGGATTGCTGCGTCGGCAACGAACTCATGTTGTTATTCGGTGGCAACGAATTGCGCGCGAGGCGCGGTGCGCGTCACGCCCCATTGGCCGGGCAATGATAATCGATCCATCTTCGGCGGTTGAACGCGTTCGACAATCGCCTGTTACCGGGGGCTCCCGAGGCATAATGCCGTCGGCGCCGATTCGCGCGAATCCGCGCGACGCATCGGGGCGCGCACCCTTCGGAGAATCACGCGTGGCACACCTGCAGGACCGATTGGCCGTATTGCCGTCTGCCGCGCTACGCGGTCTCGCGCGTGGCGTCGAGAAGGAGAGCCTGCGCGTTACGGCGAGCGGAGCGCTGGCGATGACGCCGCATCCGCGCGAACTGGGCGCTGCACTGACGCATCCGCACATCACGACCGATTTCAGCGAGGCGCAGATCGAACTGATCACGGGCGTTCACCCCGACGCTGAAACCTGTGTGCGTGAGCTCGCCGAAATCCATCAGTACGTGTATCGGCACCTCGCTGACGAAATGCTGTGGTCGAGCAGCATGCCGTGCCGATTGCCGCCCGACGACGACATTCCGATCGGCCAGTATGGCGCGTCCAACGTTGGCAAGCTGAAGACCGTATACCGGATGGGCCTTGCACGTCGTTACGGCCGGCGCATGCAGACGATTTCCGGAGTCCATTACAACTTTTCGCTGCCCGAATCAGCGATGACTGCATTGCAGCGGGAAGCATTGGACGAGCGTTCGGCGGTCACCTTTCAAACGGACGCCTATTTCGGACTGATCCGCAATTTCCGTCGTCATTCGTGGCTGCCTCTCTATCTGTTCGGCGCGTCGCCTGCCGTATGCCGGTCCTTCGTGGACGGGCGTCCGCATCGGTTGCTCCCGCTCTCCGCCGACACGCTGTACCTGCCACACGCGACGTCGCTGCGCATGGGTCCGCTGGGCTATCAGAGCGACGCGCAACGTTCGCTCGCTGTCAGCTACAACAGCCTTGGCAGCTACGCGGGCTCGCTGCACCATGCGTTGACCGAGCCTTATCCACAATACGACGCAATCGGCGTCATCGATGCGACAGACGGCTATCGGCAACTCGCGACGACGCTGCTGCAGATCGAAAACGAGTTCTACGGAACCATTCGCCCCAAGCGAAGAATCCGCCGTGGCGAACGACCCCTGCACGCGTTGACGGAGCGCGGCGTTGAATACGTCGAAGTACGAAGCCTCGACGTCGATCCGTTTGCCGCGGTGGGCATTGACACGGTCACGATGCGCTTCCTCGATGTACTTCTGCTGCACTGCCTGCTTTCCGACAGCCCGCCGGATACGCCGGATGAAATCGCGATCATCGCGCAGAACCAGTACCGCGTCGCCGAACGGGGTCGAGAGCCGGGCTTGCGCCTGCACCGCAATGGCAGTGACGTCGCTCTCGCCGATTGGGGCCGCGAACTGATCGACGAATGCCGGCCGATTGCGGATGCGGTCGACCAAGCGCGCGGCGGGCGTGTCTATCGCGACGCGCTGTCCGTCGCCGATCGCGTGATGCAACAGGCGGACGCGGCGCCGTCGGCGCGCGTCCTCCAGGAGATGCACGCGCTGTACGACGACTCGTACATCGAATTTGCGATCGCTAAATCGCGCGAGCACCGAGATGAGCTGTTCACCCGGCCGCTGCCTGTCGACGTCGACACGCGCTTCCGAGCGCTCGCAGAGGAATCGCTCGCCCGGCAGCGTTCGATCGAGGAATCCGACCGCCTACCTTTCGAGGAATATCGGCAGCAGTACCTCGCGCGCGACCTGACGAGTGGGATGCGCCTCGGCCCCTGAACGAGCCGTTCGCCGTCACGGCGGCGGCGTCGCTGCCGTGAGCTTCGATTCGAGTTCCTGGACGCGCGCCTTCAGTGCGGCGTCGGCTGCATAGCGAAGCGTGCAATCGCGACCGATGGCGAAGGCGCCGAGAATCGCGCCGTCATCGTCGCGCACGAGCCCGAAACTGAGGTCGACGTAGCGCTTGGTGCCATCCTTATGCACGGCACGCGTCGTCAACACGCGGTCCGTGTACTTGGTATTGCCGGTTTCGACGCTGCGGTCGAACGCCGCCCAGTGCGCAGGGCGCAGGCGCTCGGGAATGATGATGTCGAGGCTCTGCCCGATCGCATCGGCCGCCGCGTGGCCGAAGATCAACTCCGCGCCGCGGTTCCACAGGCGGATCTTGCCCTCGCGGTCGGCGAAGATGATCGCATCGGCCGTCGCCTCGCCGATGGCTCGGTAGAGCGTCGCGGTTGCATTGCCGAGGGTCATGCGTAAGTCTAGCGGATCGACGAGAGACCAATCGCAAAGGGGAGGGAACGATGCGCTGGTTTGACGGGTACGGTCGACGGGCAGTGAAGCGAATTGTTCTGGTTTTAGCAATGGCGACGGGCGTGTTGGCGTGGGCGGCCATTGCGCAAGTGGCGCCCGACACGCCGGCATTGCCGCAGACGCTGACGCGGGAATCCGCGCGTGAACTGCTCGCCCGGATGTCGGACGCGCAGGTGAGAAGCCTGCTGCTCGAGCAACTCGATCGGGCCGCGGTGCCGCCTGCGAAGCCTTCGGCCGAGACGGGCATGGCGGCGATGGCCGGCATGGCGGGAGTCGTCGATCAGCATGCCGGGTCGATGCGCGACCGCTACACGACGCTCGCAGACGCTGTCTTTGCATTGCCGGCTACGCTGCGCGATGTCGCGCGGCGGGTGGCGGGCAACGATGCAGGATTGCTCGCGCGGCTTGCCGCATTCATTGTCGCGATGTTCGCGAGCGGCTGGGTCGTCGAACGCGTGTATGGCTTCGCACTCCGGCGTTACCGTGCACGCCTGGCGTCCCCAACGCCCGATTTTGCGGCGCGAGCGTTTCAGTTGACCATCGAGTGGGTGATCGATCTCGGCGGCCTGGCCGTATTTGGCATCGCGAGCATTCTGTTCTTCTTCGCGCTATGGCTCGGCGATGAACTGCGTCGGATCGTCGTGCTCGAAGTACTGTTCGCGGTGATGATCGTGCGTGTCGTTGCGACGGTGGCGCGCTTGCTGCTGCAGCCTTCGGGCGCGCGGTCGCGCCTGCTGCCGTTCGACGACCGGGCAGCAGGTACGTTGTGGCGCTTCGCCGTAGTGCTTGCAACGCTCTATGGGCTGGGACTCGCGTCGATCGCCGTCCTTCGCGCTGCCGGCGCAAGTGCTGAAACGGCTGACGTCGTTGGCCTTGGCCTGTGGTGCGCGGGGCTTGCGATGACGCTCTGGACCGTCTGGCGCGTGCGCAAGCCGATCGCGGACCTGATTCGCGGCGATGCGCACGGCAGCGTCCTCGGATGGATCGCGGAACTGTGGCCGGTCGCCGCGACCGCCTACTTCATTGCGCTGCTGCTCGGCGCGGTCTTCAACGTGCTGGCCGGCGTGCCCATCACCAACGGCACCGGTTTTGCGAGCGTTGTGCTGGTCGCCGCATTACCAATCGTTGATATGGCGCTCTGCCGTGCGCTCGCCGCTGCCGTCCACGATCGTCGCTCGCCTGACGGGATGGTTCGTTCGGGCCTGGTGGCCTACGAGCGGATCTTTCGACGCGCGATTCATATTGTCATCGTCGTGGCGGGCCTCGTCATGATCGCGCAGTTGTGGGATCTCGACCTGTTCGCGTTGGCGCAACGGAGTCTCGGTGGACGAATTGCGAGTTCGCTGCTCGGTATCGGCATCGTCGTGCTGGCAACTTACATGCTGTGGGAGATTGTCACGACCACCATTGACCGACGGCTGATCGCCGAGGGCGAGCAGCAGGACGATGTGCCCGCGACGCGATTGCGCACGGTGCTTCCGATCCTGCGCGCGACGATTCTCGTGATCCTGATCACGATGGCCACCATGTCGATCCTCGCAGCGCTCGGCGTCGATATCCTGCCGCTACTCGCGGGCGCGGGGGTCGTGGGCGTGGCCATCGGCTTCGGATCGCAAACGCTCGTCCGCGACATCGTGTCGGGCGCGTTTTTCCTGATGGACGACGCGTTCCGGCTCGGTGAATACATCGAGGTCGGCGACGCGAAGGGACGCGTCGAGCGCATCAACCTGCGTTCGGTGTTCCTGCGTCATCATCGCGGCGCGCTCAACATCCT
>JAICVH010000157.1 GCA_025935435.1 Burkholderiales bacterium | reverse complement strand
GGACGGCGATTTCGTCACGGGTCCCGAACTTACGCCCCTTTACGGTGCAGCGCTTGCACGGCAAATCGAGCGCATCTTCGACGCGTCCGGCCGGCGCGAAATACTGGAACTTGGCGCGGGATCCGGCGCACTTGCCGCATCGGTATTGAACGCGTTCGCAGCAGGCAAGTCGTCCGCGTTGCGGTACCGGATTCTCGAGGTGAGTCCGGTGCTGCGCGAACGGCAAATGGCGACGCTCGCTGGCGTGCTTCCGCCGAACGAGTTACCGGTCGAATGGCTCGATCGGCTGCCGCCGACGATCAGCGGTGTCGTCTTGATGAACGAAGTGCTCGACGCAATTGCGCCGCATGTCGTCGCGCGACGCGCGGGTCAATGGTTCGAGCGCGGCGTCGTCTGGCGCAACGACCAGCTTTTTCAGGACGAGCGCCCACTGGCGGACACGACCGTTCGCGCGCTCGCGGCCGCGCGTTTTCCGGTGGACGGTGATTACGTCAGCGAAGTGAATCCTGCGGCGGAGGCGCTCGCCATGACGCTCGCTCGCCGCGTCGATCATGGGGCCGTTCTGATCGTCGATTACGGTTTTCCCCGGCACGAGTACTACGTTGCCGATCGCCGCGACGGGACGCTCGTCGGTCATTACCGGCATCGGGTGCACACCGATCCGCTGTTGTGGCCGGGGCTGTCCGACCTCTCCGCTCACGTCGACTTCACGGCGATTGCCGAGGCCGGCGAGCGCGCAGGCGCGCGCGTCGCGGGCTTCGCGACGCAGGCGGCGTTCCTGCTCGGCTGCGGCATCCTGCAACTGCTCGATCGCGAAGGTCCTGCCGAATCGGCGCGTTACCTCCGCGCCACCGCTGCCGTTCAGAAACTGCTGTCACCCGCAGAGATGGGCGAACTGTTCAAGGTGATCCTGCTCGAACGCGGCGCGGATTGCCCGTTCCTCGCCGTCCACGACATGACGCATCGACTATTCCGCGCAACGCAACGGGCGAGCGGCTGAAGCGCGCCATGCGCGCCGCGTTCTGAAAGCGACGCGATCGGAACGTTCGCGCCGCGCTACTCGACGGTGAGCGTGCCCTTCATCGTCGGATGCAGCGTGCAGATGTAATCGACACGCCCCTTCGTCTTCGCCGTGAAGCGAAACGAAGCGCCCGTCGCGATCGTGCCCGAATCGAACCCGGCGGGCTGGGCGGTCGCCGTGTGCGGCAGGATGTCCTTGTTCCGCCATTCGACGACATCGCCCGCTTTCACGGCGATGACCGGCGGGCGGAACTCGAAGCCTTCGATCGTGACCGTGTGGACGACGGGCGCCGCCAAGGCTCCCGTCGCCAGGGCGCCCATGACGACGACGCAAAGCGCGCCGCAGAACAACCTGCGGCGTGCGTCAGCGGTCGTCACGTCGTTCGCGTCGGAAGGCATCGGCCAGAGCGCTTGCGCTTCGCGTTACTTGCCGAGCGACGACTGCAGTTTCTTCGCGTGCTCGAGATGCGCGACGAACGCGGGCCGAACCTTGACGAGCAGCGCCTTCAGGTCGGCGTTCTTGGCGCTCGGAATCAGCGTCTTGTCCATCGCATCGATCACCGCCTGGTGGTACGCGACCTCGTGCTCGATGTAGGCCTTGTCGAACGCGGGTCCCTTCAGCGTCTGCAGCTTCGCCATGTTCTCGTCACCGCCCTTCTTGAGGCTCTGCGCGGTGGGGTTGTCCTCCGGCGTCACCTTGAGCTTCTTGACGAGGTCGGTCGCCGATTTGTTGACGCTCGTGTGGTCGCTGACCATCTGCCTGCCGAACACCTGGACGTCGCGGTTGCTGCCGCGTGCCTGCGCGAGCCTGCCGGCGTCGATGTCGACCTGATTGGCGGTCACGACGATCGCGGCAATCTGCGCATCGTTCGGGCCGGCGGTCTGCGCCGACGCCACGAAGGCGGCCGAGCAAAGGGCGACCGCTACTACCGTATGTATACGTTTCATTGCTGCTCCTAAGAGAAGGTTGGGACTGCCGAAGTACTTACGCGTGCTTCAGCCCGTTGGATGCGCGCCCGGCGCAACGATGCGCGTGAGCACGCTGCGGACGATGCGGTCGCAGCGTTCGCCGTCGAAGCCGAACACATCCTGCGTCGCAACGTCCATTTGCTCGGCCAGCGCTTCGCGCAACCGCGTCTTGGCGCGAAACAGCCGCGTGCGCACGGTGGCAGCCGGAATGTCGAGCGCCGCCGCCGTTTCTTCCACGGTCATTTCCTCGACTTCGCGAAGCACGAACACCGTCCGATAGCCTTCGGGCAGCTCGTCGATCTTCTTTTCGATGAGCCGCCGCAGTTCGGAGCGCAGCATGAGATTCTCCGGGGTTCCGGCGGCACTGTCGGCTACGTCGTACGTGCGATCGCCGTCGTCGGAATCGTCGAACGGGATGACGACGCGCTCGCGACGGCTCTTGCGAAGCGCCTGCAACGCCTGGTTGACGACGATACGCGTGAGCCACGTGCCGAGCGCGGCGTCACCGCGGAATTCACCGAGGTGTCGGTACGCGGCGACATACGCTTCCTGCAGGGCATCTTCGGCCGAGCCGTCATCCTTGAGGATTGCCCGCGCCGTCCGGTACAGGCGGCGGTTGTAGCGGCGCATCAATCCCTCGAACGCGGCAGGGCTGCCGCGCTGCACTTGCCGTACGAGGGCGGCGTCGTCGACCGCGTCGAGCGGCATTTCGAGGGCTTCCACGATTCGATTCCGTTGTTGGCTGCCGATTGGATGCACGTGCGCGCCGCGCGTTCCCGCGCTCGAAGCGGCGTCTTCTCGCGCCGAGACGGGCGCTCGGGCGCTACCCTGGCCGTACCTCAGCAGCGTGAGCTGAAGACGCAGACTGCGAAAGACCAGTCCCTCAGAAGAACAGGACCGTCAGTAACCCGTAGATGGGGACGAGGACGAGGAGGGACCAGCCGAGGTAACCAAAAAAGCTCGGCATGCGCACGCCGCGCGATTCGGCGATCGACTTGATCATGAAATTGGGCGCATTTCCGATATAGGTGTTCGCGCCCATGAATACCGCGCCCGCCGAGATCGCGACCAGCGTCGTCGCGAGAGGCCCCGTGAGGGTCGCGGCATCGCCGCCGGCAAGGTTGAAAAACACCAGATAGGTCGGCGCGTTGTCGAGAAACGACGACAGCGCACCCGTCATCCAGAAATACACGGCGTCGTGCGGGCGTCCGTCCGGCCCGGTCACGGCCGCGATCAGCGGCGCCATCACGCCGTCGCTGCCGGCACGAAGCATTGCAATCGCGGGCGTGATCGTGATGAAGATGCCCGCAAAAAGCTTGGCGACTTCAATGATCGGACCGAACGAAAAGTGGTTCGCCTGGCGCACGCGGCGCGGTGTCAGGCGCAGCGACAGCCACGCGATCACAAGCAGGCCAGCGTCGCGGGCAAGGTTCTGCAATTCGATCGCGGTCCCGTACACGATGATCTCGCGCTCGGGCTTCCAGATACCGGACATCAGCACCAGCGCCACGATGCCGCCGAGCAGCAGGAAATTGACCTTGCCGTCGACACCGAGCGGCGCATCGGGCGTCGGATCGCGCGGACGTGGCCTGTGGCCTTCGAGTCGCCATAGCCAGCGATCGAGGAGGAAAAAAATCGCGAGCAGCAATGCGCTAGCCGTCAGCGTTGGCAAAAACATCGCGCGCGTTGTCCAGAAGAAATCGACACCCTTCAGGAAGCCGAGGAACAGCGGCGGATCGCCAAGGGGTGTCAGCGCACCGCCGATGTTGGCGACCAGAAAGATGAAGAAGACGACGACGTGCGCGCGATGCCGCCGATCGTCGTTTGCGCGCAGCAGCGGCCGGATCAGCAGCATCGCGGCACCGGTGGTTCCCATCAGGCTCGCGATCAGCGTCCCGAGGCCGAGCAGTCGCGTGTTCTGCCATGCCGAGCCATGCAGATTGCCTCGCACGTGCAATCCGCCCGAAACGGTGAACAGCGCGAACAGCAGCACGATGAACGGCAGGTATTCGGCAAGCAGCGTATGCACGACCTCGTGCATCGTCACGCCGAGGCCATGATTCAGCGCAAGCGGAATCAGCAGCGCGAATGCCCAGAACGCCGTCGTCTTGCCAAAATGGTGATGCCAGAAACCAGGCGCGGTCACCGGCATCAGCGCGATCGACAGGAGGATCCCGGCAAACGGGACGACCCATAGCGGCGACAGTGCCGCGCCGTTAAGTCCAATCGTTTCGGCCGCGAGCGCGAATGGAGCGATCGCGAGCAGCAGCAGTGCAAGCGCCGTACGCGCCATCGACGGCACGCTCAACGACGTCAGGAAACCGAGACGAGCGGCCGGTGCATCCGGTGCGCAACGAGCTGGCGTCGAACGCGTCCGAGCAGCCCGCGTGTGCGCGTGCCGAGCAGCACCCGATCGAAATCGGCGCGGGCACCTGCGCTACGCAGCGTTTCGCGAACCGGCCCGACGGCAACTCGGGCTTGGTTGCGCACGCCGGCCGCACTCAGCAGTTGCTGCAGTTGCGCGATCCAACGCGTTGCGGCAGCGCACGACTGCGCCTCGGCCTGTGCGCGGGAAACGAACACCGCAACCTTGCCGGACGTCAGCGGATCGACGATCGCGAGCAGTTCGACGTCGAGCCGCGAATCGCGTGGCTCTTCGAGAAGGCGGCGTACGGCGCGTACGCCATCATCGAGCGTGGAAAATGGAATGAGGACGCGTGCCATCGCGTAGCTCCAGCGGGTATCGCGGACGCAAGGCGCGCGTCCGCGTTCTGTCTGAAGATTACGAAGGCCCGGCTGCGCGCGTAAGTCGGGATCGGCGTAAGGGAAACGCGTACGCCCGGCGCGTCACTCGTGGCCGACGCCCATTTCAAGCGCGAGCCGGATGAGGTCCGGCAGTCGATCGACGCGCAGCTTGTCCATGATGCGCGCCTTGTACACCTCGACGGTGCGGGGGCTGATCGCGAGGAGTGCTGCGATTTCCCGATTGTGCCGGCTCGCGAGGACATGCTCGAGCACCTGGCGTTCGCGCGCGGTCAGTCGCTCGAGATCGCGTGCGAATCGCGCCTCGCGTTCCGTCTTCGCGCGCCGCGCGGCGCTGGTGTCGGTTGCCGCGCGAATCGTCCCCAGCAGCACCGCGTCGTCGAACGGCTTTTCAATGAAGTCGAACGCACCGCCCTTCAATGCTGCGCGGGTCGTCGCGACATCGCCGTGTGCGGTCAGCATGACGATCGGCCATGCGAGGCCGCGTTCTGCAAGCGCTGCCTGGACATCCAGTCCCGACATGCCGCCGAGCTTGAGATCAAGCAGCACACAATCGACCGGTTCGGTACCCGCCCACGCGAGAAACGCTTCGCCGGAGGCGAACTCGCGGGTGAGGCAGTCATGCATGCGTAGTAGCAGCGCGAGCGAATCGCGCACCGCGTCATCGTCGTCGACGACGGCAACGAGCGGCGTATGCGTCGCGCCCGTCACGCACGCGCCTCCGGGATCGTAAAACAGAACGCGCTGCCAGGCATGCGCGGTTCGTGCCACAACCGTCCGCCGTGTGCATCGATGATCGAGCGGCTGATCGCGAGCCCCAGGCCGGTGCCGCGCGGCTTCGTCGTCATGAAAGGCTCGAACAGGCCGTTGCGCACTTCCTCGGCGATACCCGGTCCGTTGTCGTGGACTGCAATGCGCACGAAACCATGCCCATCGCGCGACGTCTCGACACGAACCGCACGACCTTCGGGCCGCGCCTTCAGCGCATCGATCGCGTTGGCGAGCAGATTGTGGAGTACCGCCTCGATCTGGACGCGATCGACGACCACGGGCGGTACATCGGCTGGCGGCGTTTCAAGCGCAATCCGATGCCGGTCGGCTCGTTCTCGCACCGTCGCACAGGCCTCATCGATCAGCACCGACGGCGCGACTGCTTCCGGCTGCGCGGTCCCGGAGCGGAAAAAATCACGTAACCGGCGCACGACGTTGCCGGCGCGACTCGCCTCTGTGACAACCTTCTGCATCGTCGTCCGCAGTTCGCCGGCATCGGCCGACGACGTCGCGAGCATCATTTCACACGCTCGCACGTACGCCGTGATTGCCGACAGCGGCTGGTTCAGCTCGTGCGCGAGTGCCGACGCGAGTTCGCTCGCAGCGGCGAGGCGAAGGCTGCGATCGAGTCGCGTCTGCTTGTCCCGCAACTGACGCTCGAT
>JAICVH010000107.1 GCA_025935435.1 Burkholderiales bacterium | reverse complement strand
TGCCGCTGCGTGCCGGTCTCGAGTTGCGCGCCGTCAACGCCGGCGGCCGGCGCATTCTGGATCGCATCGACCGCGTGCAAGGCGACGTCTTCAATCGCCGACCGGTGCTCGATTGGCGTGACTGGTGCGTCGTGTCGTGGCGGACGCTGCTGCCGCTGCGCCCCGCGCCCGCGTCGCCATGACGCCGGAGGCGTACTGCGCGAGCAAGGCGGCACAAAGCGGTTCGAGCTTTCACTACAGCTTTCGCCTGCTCGATCCGCCACGCCGCGCGGCGATCACGGCGCTTTATGCGTTCTGCCGCGAAGTCGACGACATCGTCGACGAGGTTTCCGATGCGAGCGTCGCACGCGTCAAACTGGCGTGGTGGCGCACCGAAATCGACCGCGTGTATACGGGGACGCCTTCGCACCCGGTCGCGCTCGCGCTCGTTCCCGTCGTGCGCCGCCATCGGCTTCCGCAGGGGCACCTGCAGACCGTACTCGACGGCATGCAAATGGATCTCGACCAGGTCCGCTATACCGATTTTGCGGCGCTCGAACTGTACTGCGAGCGCGTCGCCGGTGTCGTCGGCCTGATGTCCGCCGAAATCTTCGGCTATACCGACGCGGCGACGCGCGACTACGCGCGCGATCTCGGCATCGCGTTCCAGCTCACCAACATCGTGCGTGATGTCGGCGAGGATGCCCGCCGCGGCCGGATCTATCTGCCGCAGGAGGACCTCGCGCGCTTCGGCGTCCCGCCTTCCGACATCCTGCAGCGGCGTCGCTCACCGGCGTTCGACGCGCTGATGGCGTTCGAGGTCGACCGCGCGCGTGCGTGGTACGAACGTGCCCTGGCAAAGCTTCCGCAACGTGATCGTCGCGCGCAGCGCGCGGGTCTTGCCATGGCGGCGATCTACCGTACGCTGCTCGATGAAATCGCGCGCGATGGCTACCGCGTGCTCGACCGCCGGGTTGCGCTGACTCCGTTGCGCAAGCTGTGGATCGCGACCCGAACGGCCTGGCGCGCCTGATCGGCGTCATCGGCGCTGGGTGGGCCGGCTGTGCGGCCGCTGTTGCGCTCGCGCAGGCTGGTTTTCGCGTCGCACTGTTCGAGGCAGCGAGCGTGCCGGGTGGCCGAGCCCGTACCGTGCTCCGCAACGGTCTTCCGCTCGACAACGGCGAACATCTGCTGCTCGGCGCTTACGGGGAAACGCTCGCGCTCGCCGCGCTGATCCACGAGGGCGAACGGGAATCGCCCTGGCGCATCGAACCCCTGGCGATCCGCCCGTTGGCGCGCATGCAACGCCATGCGCTCGCCATGCGGGTGCGCCACCTGCCGGCGCCGTTCGGGTTGCTGGTCGCGCTGCTCTCGGCATCCGGCCTTTCAGCGCACGATAAGCGGGCGACGATCGCCTGGTTTGCACGCCACCGTCGTTCGCAATTTCGATGTGACGATTCCGAAACAGTCGCTGATCTTCTGCGGCCGTTGCCAGCCGCTGCAGCGAACGCGCTGTGGGCGCCGATCTGCCTCGCGGCCCTCAACACCCCGCCCGCGAGGGCCTCGGGACAGGTCTTCCTGAACGTACTGCGCGAAGCGTTCGACGGTGGCCGGCATGCGGCGCAGATGATTCTTCCGCGGCACGGCCTTGGCGCAGCGATCCCTGAACGGGCGGTTCAGTGGCTGCGAGCGCGCGGCCACGTCGTTCAGCTCTCGACCAACGTGTCGATCGGTGACACGCAGAACGGCATTCGCGTTGTGCACGAGCGCGCCGAAACGCGCGTCGACGCGGCGGTCGTTGCCGTCGGCCCGCATCAACTGGGCGCCGTCTTCGGTCCCGCCCTCGTTGCAGCAGAACCCGCATTGTCTGCGGCGCTGCGCTGCATCGACGCGTTCACTTTCGAGGCGATCACGACGGTCTACGTGGGCTACGCCGGTCGCGTGACGCTGCCGCGCGCGCTCGTGCGCCTCGACGATGCGCCGGGGCAATGGGTGTTCGATCGCGCGGACATCCTCTCACGCGCAGCCGTCAGGCCGTCTCACATGGCGACGCTGTTGTCCGTCGTCATCAGCGGCAACGGTGCGCACGACCAGCTTTCGCATCCGTCCCTCGTCGCCGCGATCGACGCGCAACTGCGGAGCCTGTTGCCGCAGGTTCCGGCATTGGCCTGGTCGCAGGTCATCGCCGAGCGGCGCGCGACGTACGCCTGCGTACCGGGGCTCGTGCATCCGCCGTGCGGTCGCGTCGCGAACAATCTGTACCTTGCCGGCGACTACACGTTCGCGCGATTTCCTGCCACACTCGAAGCTGCGGTTCGCAGCGGAAATGTCGCTGCTGCCGCAGTTCTGCGCGACGTGCGGCCGCGCTGACGTACGGTCGACGCGGCGACGATCAGCGCCGCGCCGAGCGTCGATGAACGTGTCGTCACGTCGCGCCGCCGGCGCCGCTCAAGCAACCTCGCGCGATTTCGTCGTCCCGCCGCGCGAGCGAAGCAACCGCTGCTGTTCGCGATTCCATTCGCGTTCCTTGATTGCGGCGCGCTTGTCGTGCTGCTTCTTGCCTTTGGCGAGCCCGATCGCCAGCTTGACTCGCCCCTTGCTGTAGTGGAGGTCGAGCGGCGTCAGCGTGTACCCTGCGCGTTCCACCTTGCCGATCAGGCGGTTGATCTCCTCGCGGTGCAACAGCAGGCGCCGCGTACGTGTCGGATCCGGATGAACATGCGTTGACGCGGTGGTGAGCGGTGATATGTGAGAGCCGATCAGCATCAGCTCGCCATTCCTGACGACGACGTACGCTTCCTTCAGATTCGCCCGGCCGCCGCGAATCGCCTTCACCTCCCAGCCTTCGAGCGCAATGCCCGCCTCGAACCGCTCCTCGATAAAATAGTCGTGATAGGCCTTGCGGTTCTCGACGATGCTCATCTGCGCAACACACACCCGTGCTCGATCGTCCGGCATTCTACCTGCGCGCGCCACCGCGAAGCGTTTTGCCGCGGCGTCGCCGCACTGACGTTCGTTCGATGCACCGCGTGACGAAGAGCGTGCTGGTGCCGTATACGGCATCGCAGATGTTCGCGCTCGTCGACGACGTCGAGTCGTATCCGACGTTTCTTCCCTGGTGCGGCGGCGCGCGCGTGATCGAGCAGTCCGGTGATCACAAGACGGCGCGCATCGACATCGACTATCACGGCGTGCGCGCGCACTTCACCACCGACAACGTGAACCGGCCGCCCGAGTCGATCGTCATCACACTGAAGGACGGGCCGTTTCGTCATCTGCACGGCGAGTGGAAGTTTCGTGCGCTCGGCGAACACGGGTGCAGGATCGACTTCGAGCTCGCGTATGAATTCGCAACGCAGCTCCTCGACAAGGTGATCGGTCCGGTGTTCGGTCATATCGCCACGACGTTCATCGATGCGTTCGTGCGGCGCGCCGAAATCGTCCACGTGGCTCGCTGAAGGAACGCGAAGGTGCGCGTTCAGGTGGCCTACGTCGCGCCCGACATCGAATGCCTGGTCACCGTGGAACTCGATGACGGTGCCTGCGTCATCGATGCGATCGCCGCGTCGAGAATTCTCGATCGGATCGGCCATGACGCCGCGGCGCTTGGTTATGCGATCTTCGGCAGGCGTGCGAGCGCCGAAACGCGTCTTGCCGACGGCGATCGGGTCGAGCTCACGCGACCGCTCGTGTGCGACCCGAAAATGGCGCGCCGACGGCGGGCGGCGCGGGTGCGATAGCGATCGATCGATGCGGGGCGCTTGACGGCGCTGCGGATTCCGGGAAAATCGCGCCCGTGCCGCGCTCCTGCCTGCTCGCCGCGCCAACCGTAACGCGCACGTCCTCGCGCTTCGTCTCGTTCGGCATCGCCGTCGCGGCGCTGCACGCGTCGATTGCGCTCGGCGCCGATCGTCCCGCCGATCGATCGCTCGCCGAGCAGGCGCGCACGTCGCTCGCGGCGGCCGCCACACGCGTCGTCGCCGGCACGCGTGAGGTCGGCCTGTTCGCGCTCTCGCTCGTGGGCATCGATTATCGCTATGGCGGCGATACGCCCGCGCGCGGGCTCGACTGCAGCGGACTGATCCGCTACGTGTTCCAGGAAGTGACCGGCGTGACGCTGCCGCGTACGGCGAAGGAACTGAGTCGCATCGGCCGCGACGTGCGCGCCGCGGATCTCGCGCCCGGCGATCTCGTTTTCTTCAACACGCGCCGCTTCGCGTTTTCGCACGTCGGCATCTACCTCGGCGAGGATCGCTTCATCCATGCGCCATCCCGCGGTGGCGAAGTGGGCGTCGCGTCGCTGTCGAGCGAGTACTGGCGCAAACGCTACAACGGCGCTCGCCGCCTCGTTGGCGTGTTACCGATGCTGATGCCGTCGCTCGTGTCTCGGGCCGAGGCGAGCGAGCCGGTATTGCCGACGGCCGCAGTGCCGGCGAACTCGGTCGAACCCCTGGACGCCATTCCGGACCTACCTGCGCCGGGCAATTTGCCGCCGATGACGCCAGACGCGGCTGACGGAACCTCGAACCCCCCGGATCACTGAACAAGCCAGCTCGACGACACCTCGACTTGAAGGTGAACGTCGCGTGTCTTCAATCGCGCGCGCCAGCGCGCCGCAGTTCCTTCACCATCTCGTTTTCTTCGACGCGCTTCGCCCAGTCGAGCGCCGATGCGCCGTCCTGGTTGCGATGATTCAGATCCGCCCCGCGCCCGATCAGCAGTCGCGCGGTGTCGAGATGGCGCTCGCGAATCGCCATCATCAGCGCGGTGGTGCCGTTGGGCGACGTCGCATTGATGTCGGCGCCCCGTTGCAACAGGAAAGTCGCGACCGCATCGTGACCGCCGGTCGCCGCGTAGATCAGCGGCGTCCATCCCCGCGGATTGATCGACGCGCCTGCCGCGACGAGCGCGCGCACGGTGTCGAGGTCCCCCTTCAGCGAGGCAAGCAGCAGCGGCGTATCGCCGTAGCGATTGGGTTTCTCGGGGTCGGCCTTCGCCGCCACCAGCACGGCGACCACGCGGGCGCTGCCGTTCCGCGCGGCGATTCCCAGCAGCGTGTCGCCGCTCGCGTCGACGGAATTGGGATCCATGCCCCGCGCGAGCAGGCGCTTCACGTCGTCGGCACGATCATTCGCGACGGCGACCGTCAGGTCGTCGAGCAGACCTTGCGCGCACAACGCGAACGACAACATGCACAACGCCACGCCGGCGACGAAGCTTCGCGCCAATCGTTCAATGAACATGGGGTGAAATGCCGAACAGGCGGAAGAAATTGGCCGACGTCGCGTCGGCGATCGTTTCGAGCGGAAGCTCGCGAAGCCGCGCGATTTCTTCGGCGACGTGGCGAACCCACGCCGGCTGGTTGCGCTTGCCGCGATGCGGCACCGGGGCGAGATAGGGGCTGTCGGTCTCGATCAGCATCCGGTCGAGCGGGACGCGACGCGCCACGTCCTTCAGTTCGCCGGCATTCTTGAAGGTGACGATCCCCGAAAACGAGACGTGGAAGCCGAGTTCAAGTGCCTGCTCGGCGAACGCCCAGGTTTCGGTGAAGCAGTGCATGACGCCGCCGACGTCACCTGCACGCTCTTCGCGCATGATGGCGAGCGTGTCGGCGGCGGCCGCTCGCGTGTGAATGACGAGCGGCCTGCCGGCGGTTCGCGCCGCGCGGATGTGCGTGCGGAATCGCTCGCGCTGCCAGCCGAGGTCGCCGGTCTCGCGGTAGTAGTCGAGACCCGTTTCACCGATCGCGACGATCTTGTCCTGCGCCGCGTGCGCGACCAGAACTGCTTCGGTCGGTTCGGCGGTGTCGACATAATCGGGATGAACGCCGACCGTTGCGTACAGATTCGGGTGCGCGCGTGCGATCGCATGCACGGTCGGCCACGCGTCCATTTCGACGGCGATGCACAGCGCGTGCGTGACATCGTTGTCGCGCATCGCGTCGAGCACGCGCGTAAGGTCGTCGCGGAGCTCCGGAAAGTCGAGGTGGCAATGCGAGTCGACGAACATCGTCGCCGCCCGCCGCCCCTGGTTCTGCGCCCCTGCCGTCACCTACATCGTGTGCGTTGAGCGCGTCGAACCGAGATGTTCTCCGAGAATGCGCTCGATCGTGGCCTTGGCGGCCGCGCCCGTCTCGTCAAGCGTGAACTGCACGCCGATGCCTTGCGTCCGGTTGCCCTGACCCCCATCCGGGGTGATCCACACCACCTTGCCCTGCACCGCGATGCGATTCGGGTCATCCATCAGCGACAGCAGCATGAAGACTTCCTCGCCGAGCGAATACGGCCGCGACGTCGGGATGAAAATGCCCCCGCCCTTCAGGAAGGGCATGTACGCGGCGTACAGCGCGGCCTTCTCGCGAATGTTGAGCGAAAGGACGCCGGGACGTGCGACTGCGGCGGTCGGTGCAGCGATTTTTTCGGCCATCGTTTATCCAAACAGGGCGCAGTAATCGATCAGCAGCGCCTCGGCGACGAGGCGTGGCTGCAGCGGATGCGCGAGCAGCGCGCGTTGTTCGAGCAGCCTGCGATGATAGCGAAACAGCGGGATGGTCGCCACCGACGACGCGAGCGCCTTCAACTGTGGCCCAAATTCCATGTTGGCGCGCGGCGCGCCGCCCGCTTGCGCGCGTGCAAGATCGGCGCACCATCCGGCAAGCCAGTCGACCGCGGCCGCAAGTCGTTCGCGGCGTCCTTCGCGCGGACCGCTATCGACGCGCGCACCCAGGCTCGTCACGGACAGTGCACGGGGCGTCGACAACGCAGTGAGCCAAACCCGACGCTCGTGCTGATAATCGGCGTTCGCCAACGCAAGGGCCGCGAGCGGCGCGCCATGCGCCTGCGCCAGTAACCGCTCGGCGTCGTCGATCCCGTGTTCCGCAAGCCAGGTGCGCGCTGCGATCGGTTCGGGAATCGGCGCGGCCAGGCGCTGACAGCGACTGATGATCGTGGCCGGCACCCGGCCCGGCTGATGCGAGACGAGCAGGAAATGCGTGTTCGCCGGCGGTTCTTCCAGCGTCTTCAGAAGCGCGTTCGCCGCCGCGGCATTCATCCGCTCCGCCGGATCGATCAGCGCGACCTTGGCGCCGCCGCGATGGCTCGTGAGCTCGGCCCACTGCATCAACGCGCGAATGCGCTCCACGACGATCCATTCGACCGCCTTCACTTCGTCATCGGCCTGCTCGTACGTGTCGACGATGCGCAGATCGGGGTGTTGACCGGCCGAGACGTAATGGCAACCCGGGCAAAGGTTGCACGGCGATCGATCGGCTCGCGGCGTTTCACACAGCAGCACGCGCGCGAGCCAGGCCGCGAGCACGCGTTTGCCAATTCCGGCCGGGCCGGTAATCAGCAGCGCATGAGGCCAGCGGTCACGGCGTGCGAGCAGGAGCGACGCCGATGCAGCCTGCCCCGGCAGCGGCGCTTGCGACGCGACGCCCGGAGGCGCTTGCGCCGCGACGCCCGGAGGCGCTTGCGTGACGTCGGTGTC
>JAICVH010000491.1 GCA_025935435.1 Burkholderiales bacterium | reverse complement strand
GTCGGCATGCATGACGATGGTGTCGGCGGCCTGCAGATATCCGAGCTCGCGCGCTTCGAGTGCGCTCTTCGACACGGTCGCCTTCGCCACGCTCATGAAATACGTGCGCAAGAATGGGAACAGGTCGAGCTGGCCACCAGTTGCGCCGCGCCGCACCTCGGCGGCTGCGCGCACGGCGAGTTCCTTGCTGCCGCCGCCCGCGGGCAAGAGTCCGACGCCGGTTTCCACGAGACCCATGTAGGACTCGAGCGCCGCGACCGTGCGATCGCAATGCAGGATGAACTCACAGGAACCGCCAAGCGCCATTCCGCGCACGGCGGCGACGGTTGGCACGTGCGCGTAGCGAAGGCGCTGCGCGACCTGCTGGAACTTGGCGACCGTCGCTTCGATCCCGGTCCATGCGTGCGCCTTGATCGCCGGTCCGAGCGCCGCGAGGTCCGCCCCGAGTGAAAACGGTTCGCGCGGCTGCCAGATCACGAGTCCGGCGCAGCCGCGCTCGGCATGCTCGATCGCCTGCAAAAGGCCGTCCAGGACCTCGTCGCTGATCGTGTGCTGCTTGGTGCGAAACGAGACGATGCCGACGTCGTCGCCGACGTGCCAGAAGCGGATCGCCTGGTTTTCGAAGATCGTTGTCCCCGCATCGAATCGCTCGCCGATCAGCGCATCAGGAAATCGTTGGCGGCGATAAACGGGCAGCGACGAGCGTGCGACGAAGGCATCGCGCTGCGGCGAGTACGCGCCATGCGCTGTGTGCACGCCACCACGCTCGACGAGCGTCGATGCGTGGACCCAGTCGGGCAGTGGCACCGATGCGAGCGAATGCCCGGCGGCGATGTCGTCGGCGATCCAGTACGCGATGCGGGACCATCCGGCCTCCTGCCATCGTTCAAACGGACCGCGCTTCCAGCCGAAGCCCCAGCGGACCGCGAGGTCGACATCGCGCGCGTTGTCCGCGATCGACGCGAGATGAACCGCCGCGTAGTGAAAGAGATCGCGGTGGATCGACCACAGCAGTCGCGCCTGTGGATGTGCGGATGCGCGCATTGCGGCAAAGCGTGCTGCCGGGTCGGCAATCGCGAGCAGCTCGCTCACTTCGGGGGCTACGTCGCCTCGTGCACCGACGTAGTCATTGGCAGTGCGATCGAGGACTTCGATCGTTTTACCGCGCTTGCGAAAGAAGCCCGCCCCCGTTTTCTGCCCGAGCGCGCCTTGCGCGACCAGCGCCGCGAGTACCGGCGGCATTGCAAACAGCGCGTGAAACGGATCGTCGGGCAGCGCCGAGCGCATCGTTTCGATGACATGCGCCATCGTGTCGAGGCCCACGACGTCGGCTGTACGATAGGTCGCGCTTTTCGCGCGTCCGATCGCGGGCCCCGTCAGCGCGTCGACGACGTCGAACGCAAGGCCCAGCCGATCGGCGTGATGCATGGTCGCCAGCACGGAAAAGATGCCGATGCGATTGGCGATGAAGTTCGGCGTGTCCTTGGCGCGGACGACACCCTTGCCGAGCGTCGTCGTCAGGAACGTTTCCACCGCGTCGACGAGCGCTGCCGGCGTGTGCACGGTCGCGATCAGCTCGACGAGGTGCATGTAACGCGGCGGATTGAAGAAGTGCACGCCGCAAAACCGCGACTGCAATGCGGTCGGAAGTGCGCCGGCCAGCGCCGCGAGCGAAAGACCCGACGTGTTCGACGCAAGCACCGCGGACGGCGCGATATGCGGCGCGACGCGCACATAAAGCTCGCGCTTCCAGTCGAGTCGCTCGCCGATCGCCTCGATCACGAGATCGCATTGCAGAAGTCGCGGCAGGTCGCTGTCGTAGTTCGCAGGCTCGATGTAGGCGGCGTGTTCACCCTGCGCGAGCGGTGCGGGCTCGAGCTTCCGCAGCCGGGCAATGCCGGCCGCCGCCAGTGCATTCGGCGGCCCCTCGCGAGGCGCAAGATCGAACAGCAACGCCGGCACGCCCGCATTGACGAAATGCGCGGCGATCTGCGCGCCCATCACCCCGGCGCCGAGCACGGCGACGCGGTGCACGGCAAGCGAAGACGACAGCGGAGCGGAACGTGGCACGGAGCGCGGACGGGGATGGCCGGCGCGAGACGCGGCAACCGCTGCCGCGTCGCGCGACCCGGCAACGGAATGCGTTACCGCCCGCTAGGATAGCAAGCGCGCCGCGAACAGCAGGTACTCGGTAGCGAACGACGAACCGCGCTTCGTGCGCGTCCGTCGCAGCGGATGCGATCCTGCCGTGACCGAAGCCGTCAGAACGTGTACGTCAACTGCATCGAGAACACGGTGACGTTTGCGTCGTAGTTGCCCTTGATGAGCCCGTTCGCCGCCGTCGAACCGGCGTTCTGGTTGATGTCGGGCTTGTCGATCGGGATGTAGACGAAGCCCGCGTCGAGCGCGAGATTCCGGTTGACCCGGTATTGCGCTCCGAGCGCGATCCACACCCGGCTTTCGTCGGGCAGGCGCGGCGTGCGATCGGTCGTGTTGACCGGCGTCTCGTCGTACGCGAGACCGCCACGGAAGCTCCAGGCGTCGTTCCAGTGATACGTCGCGCCGACCGAAATGCGCCATGCGTCGTCGAAGTTTTCGGGCGTATTCGACAGCAGCCCGCCGGTCGAGCGAACGAATCGCAGTTCCTTGAACGTCGACCAGCGCGTGAACTGCGCATCGGCCATCAGATCCCAGCGGTCGTTCAGGCGATGGAAGACGGATAGGTTGGCAACGTCAGGCAACTCGATCTCGGCGGTCACGCCTTGCGAGCATCCGCTGGTGAACGGCCCTGACCCCGGCGCACCGGTGCACAGCGTGCTGTTGACGCCGCCCGCGAGCAGACCGAGCACCGGAGCCACCGCGGGTGGCGCCGTCGGCAGCGCAGGCATGTCGAAATTG
>JAICVH010000523.1 GCA_025935435.1 Burkholderiales bacterium | reverse complement strand
AGGATGCGTTCGCGCGACAGCGGCTGGCTCGGATGTTCGGCGAATGCCTTCAGCAGGTCGAATTCGAGCGGCGACATCGCGACCTCGCTGCCTTGGTCATCGATCAGCCGATGCGCGCCCAGGTCGAGCACGCAGCGACCAATCCGAACCCGCGCATTGCCGAGTTCACCCCGGTGCGCCGACGACACACGGCGTAACACGCTCTTGACGCGGGCCAGCACTTCGCGCGGATCGAACGGCTTCGGAATGTAATCGTCGGCGCCCATTTCGAGGCCCACGATTCGATCGACGACCGTTCCGGCCGACGTCAACATGACGAGCGCGAGCGACGCGTAGCGTTCGCGCAGGTGCCGGGCGAGGCTCAAGCCGTCTTCTCCGGGCATGTGGATGTCGACGAGCGCCAGGTCGACCGGACGCTGCGCAACGATCGTCTTTGCGGCGCTGGCGCTCTCCACGCCGATCGCCGCGTAGCCATGGAGGACGAAATATTCCTCCAGCACTTCGCGGACGCCGGGCTCGTCGTCGACGATCAGGATCGTGCCTTTCGTGCTCACCGGCTCCGTACCTTTTCCGGGCGCGTGCATGGTGGGCGCCGCCTCCGCAACGCTCAAAGAGGCGGATCGTACGCCGCCCGGCGCGCGCCAGTTCGCTTCCCCGCGCTCGCCTTCCCGCGCGGGCGCCCTTGCCCCTGAAGCAGGTCGTGACCACAGCATGGCGTGTCTCCTTCAACGCCACAAGCATAGTGCGAGTCGGCTGCGCGAGCACCGCTTCTACAGCCGGCCGTTACAAATGAAACAAAACGGCCGGGCGATCATCCACGGGAGCCGCAACACACGAAACGAAACAGCCAGTTCACCGAAATCGGCGCGCCACATTCGCTGCCTACACTCGCCGCATGCCTCGAGACGATGGCTACAACCGAAGAGGAAGACATGCGCAAGATGAATGAAGTAAGAGCAGTTCCCGTTTTCGACGACCCCGACGACGTCGGTGCACCGCTGATGCACGAGGTCCGGCTGTTCGGTACGGCTACGGAACTTCGTGCCGTCAACGATGCGCCGTACGACGGATCGACATACGCGGATGACGTCGATGCCTGGGCGCGCCACGCCACTGCGACAAACGGTTTTGGCGATGCCAGCGAGCCATCGCTGTCGAAGACCTACGACCTGTACCGCCGGGCTCGCGCAAGTCGTACCGTGTACGTGCACGGACTGGTCTCGAGGTTCGCGCGATGGATGGCGCGGTCCTTGCGCCGGTTGGCAGCGTTTCTCATGCGGCGTCGACAGGCGACCGATACGCGCTTCGCCCTCGATGCGCTCGACGACCGCACGTTGCACGACCTGGGCTTCCACCGCACCGAAATCGGATCCATCGCCGCGGAGGCGACCGGACAAGCCGAGCGCACGCGTGTTCGCTTTCGCACGAGCGCTGCAGATGCGCTCGGCGCCAGGAGCTTTCTGTGAGAAACCTGAAGCTTGCGCCCCGTGCGGTGCCGACAAAGCCGGTAGTCCTCGCCGTTCATTCGAGCGCGGGCTCGGGTGGTCAGTGGGCGGCGCTACGCAACGAGCTCGGCGACGCGTTCGACCTGCTCACGCCCGATCTGCTCGGCCAGGGCCACGCTCCGGCGTGGACCGGGCCGCGGGGTGACATCGTCCCCGCCGACGTCGAGCGGGTTGCGCGCATGGCAACGAATGCGGGCGGCCGCGTTCACCTTGTCGGTCACTCCTACGGCGGATTCGTTGCGCTGCGCGTCGCACTCGAGCATGCGTCGCTCGTCGCGAGCGTCGCCGTATACGAGCCGGTTGCGCTGCGCGTGCTGTTCGACTACAACGCACGGCACCAACCCGCCGTCGAAGTCGCTGAACTCGCGCGCACGATGGCGCGAGACGTCGGCATCGACGCCGACTCACGCGCCGCATCCCGCTTCGTCAATTACTGGAGTGGCTCGGACCAGTGGGCACGGCTCACGCCCGATCAGCGATCCGCGATCGCGGCGCGGATGCCGGTCGTGCTCTCGCACTTCGTGTCGCTCACGCGCGACGAAACGTCGCGCGCAGATTTCGCAAAGTTACCGATGCCGGTGCTGTACCTCACCGGCGGTTCAACGCGCGCCTCCACTCGACGCATTGCCGAGATTGTCACGCCGTCGATGCCGCACGTGGAAAGCGTGCGCATGGAAGGCATGGGCCATCTCGGGCCCATCACCCATGCCACCGTCGTGGCGAAACGACTCGCGCGCTTTCTGCGCGAGCAGGCGGCGGCGCCGTTCGAACAACGCAAGGCCGCATAACCCTCCTTAACGAATCTCATCCACGGAGCAAGCGATGCAACCGTCCATCACGCAACATCACGTCGACACCGACCGCTACGCGAAGTGCGTCGCGACGTCCAAGCGCGTGCGCTTCGACATCGACCGCGACGTCATTCGCGGCCGCTCGTTCGATTTCACGACCCGCTTCCTGCCCGACGGCCTGTCCAGGGTCGATCGACTCGACTTCCTGAGCGCTGACGAGCAGCGCCTGTTGAGTCAGATCCAGGGGCGCACCTACGCCAACATCTTCGGCCTGGTCGAGCGCTTCATCGCCGCCAAGGTGCTCGAGATCAGCCGCGAGCACTGGCTCGGCGACCAGAACGCGCTCGAGGCGCTGGTTCGTTTCGGCGACGAGGAAATCAAGCATCAGGAGCTGTTCCGGCGCATCGAGCGTCT
>JAICVH010000580.1 GCA_025935435.1 Burkholderiales bacterium | reverse complement strand
CGTCAGTCCCGTGCGCCGGGTTCGCCTTCGCCCGCGCGGATGAGTGCGTAACGGGTTGCGACCGGGCCGAGCACGTGCAGGATCGCCACACCGGACACGACGATCGCTGCGAGGCGTGCGCCGAACTCGGGTGCGACATCGTAGATCGGTTGCGTCATGCCGATCGCGAGCCCGGCGATCGGCGTCAGGGCGAGTCCGAGCGTGCTCGCCTGCCGTGCCGAGATGTGCGCGGGCCAGGCGAGCGAATACAGCGCGAGCATCTTGCCGAGCGAACGCGCAATGACGAACGCAAGGCCGATCCAGGCGATCGCGCCGAACTGATCGGGCCGCAGTGTCGCGCCGGTCAGCACGAACAGCACGACGAAAAACACCTGCGCGGCGCGTCCGAACTCGACGTCGATCAGCCGATGTTCGCGATCCAGATTGCGTGCACATGCGCCAAGCACGAGCAGCGCGAGGAGCACCGACAGCCGCGCTGCCTGCGCGGCGCCGACGGTCACGATGATGATCCCGACCGCGAGAATGAATTGCGGCACCGGTGATTTGCCGAGCCACCGCGCAAGCAGCGTCATCAACTGGAACGCGAGAAAGCCCAGCAGGAACGATCCCGCGATCAGCCATAGCGCACGCGCGGCCGGATTCCACGATGCGCCCTCGGCGCGCGCTTCGATGAAGGGCAGCAGCAGCATGATCCCGACCGTCGCGATCACGTTGTTGAGCGCGACGTGCCAGAGCATTCGCCGCGTGACCGGGCCTTCGGCCTTCAGTTCGTTGGTGACGAGCAGAACCACCGCGGGTGCAGTGGCGACGCCGACCGTCGCAGCGACGGCAGCCTCGAGGGTGTCGATGCCGCCGGCGAAATGCAGCAGCGCGAACATCGCCGCGAACGACAACACGCTCTCGGCGACGCCCATCGGCAACAGCCAGCGGTCATGCCGCGCCCACTGCAGATCGAGGCGGCGGCCGAGGTCGAACACGATCAGTCCGAGCGAAAGTTCCGCCAGTACGCGGGATTGCGCGAGCATGGGTTCGCTCAGCCAGCCGAGCACCCCGGGCCCGAGCAGGAAGCCGATCACGATGTAGCCGGTGATCGCCGGCAACACGCGGGTCATCGACGCAAGGCGGCCGCCGGCAAGCCCCGCGAGCAGCAACAGGCCGAAGATCAGGAATGCGTTGGCCGCCGGCGGCCAGCTGGGGAAGAAAGCGGGTGCGGTCAATGTCCGGCGCGGTCAGCGGCAGGCCGCAACCGACCTGTCCGGAGCGCAGCTTACATGACTGCAAACTACGGAAGTATCTTTTCTCCGGTCATGCCGTCGCGCTTGCGCTCGGGCTTGACCAGGTCTTCCCGCGAGACGCCAAGCCACATGACGAGCGACGCCATCACGAGCGCGGACGAGTAGATACCGAAGCAGATGCCGATCGCGAGCGCCAGCGAGAAGTGATGCAGCGTCTCGCCGCCGAAAAAGAAGATCGACAGCACCATCAGCAGCGTCGATCCGTGGGTGATGATCGTCCGCGACAGCGTGCGCGTGATGGCGCTGTCAATCACATGCGTGACCGTCGCCTTGCGCATCTTGCGGAAGTTTTCGCGGATCCGGTCGGCAATGACGACGGATTCATTGACGGAGTAGCCGAGGACAGCAAGCACCGCCGCGAGCACCGGCAACGAGAATTCCCACTGGAACAGCGCGAAAAAGCCCAGGATGATGATGACGTCGTGCAGGTTGGCGATGATCGCCGCGACCGCGAAGCGCCATTCGAAGCGCAGCGCGAGGTAGATGACGATGCCGATCGACACGAGGAGCAGCGCGAGCGCACCGTTCTCGTAGAGCTCGCGCCCGACCTGCGGCCCGACGAATTCGACGCGGCGCTGCGATGCAGTGGGGTCGTCGGCCTTCAGTGCACCCATCACCCGTTCGGACAACTGCGCGCTCGAGACGCCTTCCTTCAACGGAAGACGGATCAGCGCAGTGTCGGAGCTGCCGAAGCTCTGCGCGGAAAATTCGCCGAGGTTGAGCTTGTCGATCGCGCTGCGAACACGCGTGAAGTCCACCGCGTGCCCGTACGTCACTTCGATGACGGTGCCGCCGCGGAAGTCGACGCCGAGATTCAGCCCGTTGACCGCAAGGAAGACGACGGCAGCGACGAACGTGACCAACGAGATGATGTTGAACACGAGCGCATGCCGCATGAACGGGATGTCGCGCGAGATGCGGAAGAATTCCATGATTCAGGCGTCAGGGGCGGGAGGGCGTCATGTCGACAAGGGCTGCGGAGATGGCCACTAGGTCTTTACCGGAACCGACGCCGGGACATCCGCCTTCGGCTTCCACACTTGCCCGACCGAGATCCGGTCGAGCTTCTTGCGATTGCCGTAGATCAGCGCCACGATGCCGCGCGACACGAACACCG
>JAICVH010000742.1 GCA_025935435.1 Burkholderiales bacterium | reverse complement strand
CTGACCGGGCTTCGCCAGGCGATGACGCGCACGCTCAACCATTACATCGAGAAGGAAGACATCGCCAGGAAGGCAAAGGTCGAAACGACCGGCGACGACATGCGCGAAGGTCTTACCTGTGTGCTGTCGGTGAAGGTTCCGGAGCCCAAGTTCTCGTCGCAGACGAAGGACAAGCTGGTGAGTTCGGAGGTGCAGCCGATCGTGCAGGAGGTCGTCAGCGCGAAGCTCGCCGACTTCCTGCTCGAGCAGCCGGCCGACGCGAAGATCATCTGCACGAAGATCGTCGAGGCGGCGCGGGCGCGCGAAGCGGCGCGCAAGGCGCGGGAGCTCACCCGACGCAAAGGGGTGCTCGACGGCATGGGACTGCCCGGCAAGCTTGCCGATTGCCAGGAGCGCGACCCCGCGTTGTGCGAGATCTACCTGGTCGAGGGCGATTCCGCGGGCGGCTCGGCGAAGCAGGGCCGTGACCGCAAGTTCCAGGCAATCCTTCCGCTTCGCGGCAAGATCCTGAACGTCGAGCGCGCACGCTTCGACAAGCTCGTCAGTTCCCAGGAAATCGTCACGCTGATCACCGCGCTCGGCACCGGTTTCGGGAAGGACGAATACAACGTCGACAAGCTGCGCTATCACCGCATCATCATCATGACCGACGCGGACGTCGACGGCTCGCACATCCGCACGCTGCTGCTGACGTTCTTCTACCGGCAGATGCCCGAACTCGTCGAGCGCGGTCACATCTACATCGCGCAGCCCCCGCTGTACAAGGCGAAGCAAGGTCGCGAGGACGTGTACCTGAAGGACGACCACGAGCTCAAGCAGCATCTGTTGCGCGTTGCATTGAAAGGCGCGGAGCTGGTGCCGGGCGAAGGCCGGCCCGCGTTGTCGGCCGAGTCGCTGGGTGACGTCGCGCGCGAGTATCTGCTCGCCGAGGCGGTGATCGAGCGTCTTGCACGGCTCGTCGATCCCGCGGCGCTCCGCGCGATCCTCGGCGGCGTACGCCTCGATCTCACGAGCGAGGCGACGGCGCGGCGCAGTGCCATCGCGCTGCAGGCGGCGATCGACGACCCCGAAGTCGCTGTCGAAGCGCGTTACGACGCGACCAACGAAGTGCACCGGATCATCGTCGTGCGAACGCATCACGGCACGCCGCATGCGACGGCCATCGACGGCGACTTTCTCGCGAGCGGCGACGCCGAGCAGATCCGTCACGCCGCTGAAGTGTTGCAGGGGCTGATCCTCCCCGGCGCCGTCGTCAAACGCGGCGAGAAACAGCTGGCCGTGAAATCGTTCAAGGACGCACTCGACTGGCTGCTCGCAGAAGCGCGCAACGCGGTCGCCATCCAGCGCTACAAGGGTCTCGGGGAGATGAATCCCGAGCAACTGTGGGAAACGACGATGGATCCCGCAGTGCGCCGTTTGCTCAAAGTCCAGATCGAGGACGCGATCGGCTCCGAAGAAATCTTCTCGACGCTGATGGGGGAACAGGTCGAGCCGCGACGCGCGTTCATCGAAACGAACGCGCTCGGCGTACGCAACCTCGACGTCTGATGATCCGAAACCTTTATTGCGCGACGGCGCTCGCCGTCGCGCTGCTCCTCACTGCATCGCTTGCGCACGCGCAAGCGTCGACGCG
>JAICVH010000658.1 GCA_025935435.1 Burkholderiales bacterium | reverse complement strand
CGGGGAAACCGCGACAACGCCGCTTGCAACGATTCGCCGGCGAGCACGTGCGTGCGAACGGCGAGAACGAGCTTCGCCACCGCTTCATCATCCGACTGCTCGGAGACGGCGACCAGCGCATGCTCGAGCGGCATTCCCGACTGCACGAGCGTCGCAAGCTGCCGCGTCAGCAACGCAAGCGACGCCGACGCAAGCCGCGTCCGCTGCAATGCAGGCGCACGGGCGGGCGCGGCGTCGATCGCGGTCGGCGTGAGGCCGTCCGCGCGCAGCCGGTCGCGCGCGGCGCGCGCGTTGTCTGCATCGAGCAATCCGTGCTGCAGCCGCCCTTGCGCGTCGACTGCCTCGAAACGGAACGCACTCATCGCAGAATGCAACGCAGACGCTACGCGTCGCGCGTGACGCGCGTCAGCTCGGTGAGCGAGGTGGTGCCGGCCGCGATCAGGCGCGCGCCATCGCTGCGCAGTCGCTGCATGCCTGCGCGAAGTGCGGCATCGCGCAGCGCCAGTTCACCGGCGCCGTCGTGGATCAGCCGCTGCAGCGTGTCGTCCATCTGCAGCAACTCGTAGAGTCCCGTGCGGCCGCTGAATCCACTGTGGTTGCAATGGTCGCAGCCGTGCGCGTGCCACACTGCGTTCATCGAGGGCAGTCCGAGTTCCTCGTGCAATCGGCGCTCGCCTTCGCTGGGCGGCGAAGCACTCTTGCAATGCGTGCAGAGCGTGCGCACGAGTCGTTGCGCGAGGACGCCGAGAAGACTCGATGCGAGCAGGTAAGGCTCGACGCCCATGTCTGCCAGGCGCGTGATCGCGCTCGCCGCGTCGTTCGTATGCAACGTCGCCAGCACCAGATGGCCGGTCAGCGACGCCTGCACGGCGATCTGCGCCGTTTCGAGGTCCCGGATTTCGCCGATCATGATGACGTCGGGATCCTGGCGCAGGATCGAGCGCAGCGCACGCGAGAACGTGAGATCGATGCGCGCGTTGACCTGCGTCTGCGCGACGCCATCGAGTGCGTATTCGATCGGGTCCTCGACCGTCATCATGTTGGCGATGCCGCGTGGCAAACGCGACAAAGCCGCATAGAGTGTCGTCGTCTTGCCCGAGCCGGTCGGCCCGGTGACAAGCAGGATGCCGTGCGGCTGCCGGATCAGGTGGTCGATGGCTTCGAGCGTGGCGGCGCTCATGCCGAGTGCGGCGAGATCGAGGCGCGCGGCCTCCTGGTCGAGCAGCCTCAGCACGACGCGCTCGCCGGCGCCGGTCGGCAACGTCGATACGCGGACGTCGACCTGCCGATCGCCGAGCTTCAGTGCGATGCGGCCATCCTGCGGCAGCCGTTTCTCCGCGATGTCGAGCCCCGCCATGATCTTGAGCCGCGACACGAGGGCGCCATGCAATGCCCGCGGAGGTTCGACGACATCGCGCAGCATGCCGTCGACGCGAAAGCGCACGACGGCGCGCGCCTCGTACGGTTCGAAGTGAAGGTCCGACGCACGCTCGCGCAACGCCTGCAGCAGCAGCGCGTTGATCATGCGGATCACTGGCGCCTGCGCGCTGTCGTCGAGCAGATCCTCGCTCGCCGGCAGCTCCTGCATCAGCCGCGCAAGATCGGCTTCGTTGGCAAGGCCTTCCCGCAGCGCGACCGCGGCGCCACCCTGGTTGTAGGCGCGTGCGAGCTCGGCCGCAAATGTATCCGCGTCGACCGCGCGCGTGACAAGCGGTCGGTTCAACACACGCTTCAGCTCGGCTATGCCCTCGATCGTCGCGTCAGGGCGCAATAACACGACGACGGCATCGCCCTCGTTTCCCCACGCGAGGACGCCGTGCGTGCGCGCAAACGCGTACGGAATCCTTGCGGCCGGTCCAGTATCGACGAGAGCTGGCGCGGTGGCCACGGAACGAATGCGACTACTTCGGCAGAGCCGTCGGTGACGCGGCCGGCGATGGCGGCGCCGGCGAGGTTCGCGGCGGGATGAACTGCGGCGG
>JAICVH010000532.1 GCA_025935435.1 Burkholderiales bacterium | reverse complement strand
TATGCGAGGCGGATTTCTTCGCCTTTTTCTTGTGCCTGGTCGTGGATTTCCGCGAGGCGTCTGCCTTGCCGGCAGCGCCCGATTGGACTGTTTCCCCCGGCTGGTCGGGTGCCGCCGGTACGCTAGGCGGCGCCGGCGACGCACCGGGTGGCGCCGTCGTCACTCCCTGTGCCGACGCGTAAAAGACAAACGTGCCGACGAGCAGGCCGACCAACAAACGGTTCATCTCAGCTTTCCGAAATGTCGCTAAAAAGGACGCCAATTGGTGTTGCGCCCCCTTAACGCCGCGTATGGCAACGGCGTTGACACTCGCCGCGGGCCGGACGTTTCGATTAAATTCGACGGTTCAACGGTTTATGCGGATGGCTCGTCGCTCGCCGGCGACATGAAAGTTCCAGCTTGTCGCGACCGGCGAGGCCTCCTGGCCCGCGACGCGGCGGGATTCAGCGCGACAGGCCGAGATCGCGCTGAAGCCAGTCGCGAATCAGCGGCACGCTGACCGCCCGTCGCGTCGCGAGTGAATGACGGTCGAGCGCCGCGAGCGTCGCGACGAGACTCGGCATATCGCGACGGCCGTGCGCCAGCAGATAAGCGATCACGTCGGACGACAGTCGGAATCCGCGCTCCCGCGCATACGCTTCCAGGGCCTGTGCCTTGTCGTCATCGGCGAGCGGCGTAATTTCGAATACGAGGCCGAGCGCAATCCGTGTGCGCAGGTCCTCCCGCAACGGCAAGCGCGCCGGCGGCACCGCCGCGGCCGCAATCCACTGACCGCCGCTCATCGTGAGGTGATTGAACAGCGTGAACAGAGCCCCCTGTGCATGGGCATCCGCTTCATCGATCCGATCGACGATCAGCAATGCGCGCGGTGAAAAGTCTTCGGCAGTCGGAAACTTGTGCGGACGTTCACGCGCGACGACGGATCGAAGCGGCGCCGCCGCCGATGCAGCGGCGCGCAGCAAATGCGTCTTGCCCGCGCCAACCCCGCCCCAAAGCAAGACACCGCTTTCGCGCGATTCTCCGCGCGCAAGCGCTTTCAACGCTGACAGCGCTTCGCGATTTGCGCCCGCGACAAAGTTGTCGAAGTTCGGGGGCTCGGGTCCTGACAGATCGAGTACGAACTGCTCGGCCATAGCTCTGGGTCAGAGCAATAAGTCGCGCGCTCGGTTATGCATCAAAGCAAACTCGTTACGTGCGACTTTTTGCTCTGACCCCGAAGTTGGAGATGCGCCGAAGTCAATCCGGACTGTCCTGATACACGGGCGACGCGACGTACGCGCGACGCAGGTGGCGCAGTCCCACGAGCAGCGCTGCCGACACGGGCAACGCCATCAGCACACCGGCGAAACCGAACAACTCGCCAAACGCGAGCAGCGCGAAGATGACCGCAAGCGGATGCAGCCCGATGCGATCACCGACCAGAAACGGCACGAGCACGTAATTCTCCAGCAGCTGCCCGATGCCGTACACCGCCATCACCGCGAGAAATCCCGGCCACCCGTGCCACTGCAGCACCGCCGCGAGAAGACCGAGCAGGAATCCAAGCCCGAACCCCACATACGGTATGAAAACGAGCACGCCGGTCAAGATGCCGATCGCGAGCGCGTGATCGAGCCCGACGACCGACAATCCGATCGCGTAGTAGACGGCGAGGGCCGCCATGACGAGCAGCTGGCCGTGGAGGAATTCGCCGAGCACGCCATCGATCTCGCGCGCGACCGTGTGCACCTTCGGGCCCCACCGACGCGGCAGCAGGTCGTCGATGCGACCGAGGATCATGTTCCAGTCGCGCAGCAGATAGAACATGACGACGGGAATCAATGCGAGATTGACGAGCAGCGCGAGCACGATCTGCCCGCCCGTCTTGACACTCGAAAGCAGGCGCGCCGACAGGTCGCGCGCTTCCTGTGCATTCTCGGCGATGAAGGAACGAATCGATTCGAAGTCGAGCGCGAGCGTGATACCGAATTTTTCCTGCAGGATCGGCGTGACGCGATCGGTGAACTGCGCGAAGAGATCCGGAACGCGCCGGGTGATCGACACGACCTCGCTTTGGACGAGCGGGATCAGCACGAAGAACAATGCCGCGAGCAACAAACCAATCAGAAGAATGACCAGCAGCGTCGACAACGCGCGCGGAACGCCGCGCTTTTGTGCGCGATCGACGAGCGGCGTGCCGAGATACGCGAGGATTGCGCCGATCAGAAACGGCGTGAGTACCGAGCCGAGCCAGCGCAACGCAAAGAAAAGGACGATCGCGGCGCCGACGATCCACAGATAGTGCTTCGGCGCGATCGGATGCCGACGATGCGGTGCCGGCGGCAAAATCGGGGGCGCAGCGCTCGACGGTGCGACGTCGTCGAGGTCCGAGCGCATGCGTGCTTCGGCAGCGCGCCGCGCATCGCGCGCGATTGCACTTTCGCCGAATGATTCCAGGTCCGGATCGGCAGGCACCACGGGCGGAGGCGTCGCGTTCACTGATGGGCTGCTGGAGTAAAATCGCGCTCGTCAAAAAAACGCTGCACTTTACCTCACATTGTGCCCGGCCGTTCGCCTTCCGCCCCGCTCTCCTATCGGACGGCCGGCGTCGATATCGATGCCGGTGACGCGCTCGTCGAACGGATCAAACCGCTCGCCCGGCGAACGATGCGTCCGGAGGTTCTTGCCGGCATCGG
>JAICVH010000727.1 GCA_025935435.1 Burkholderiales bacterium | reverse complement strand
GGTGGGGCGTTCGAATACCTGCCGAAGCCGTTCGATGTCGATCATGCGCTGGCATTGATACGCCGCGCGGCGATCGAGTCGCGGCAGGCGCCCGCCACGATCGTCGCCGCGGGCGACGCGCCGGAGATGCTCGGTCAGGCGCCTGCGATGCAGGAAGTCTTTCGTGCGATCGGTCGCCTGTCGCAATCGGCTGCGACTGTGCTCATCACCGGCGAGTCCGGAACGGGCAAGGAACTCGTCGCGCGCGCGCTGCATCGACATAGCCCTCGCGCCGCCGGTCCTTTCGTCGCCATCAACACCGCGGCCATTCCCAACGACCTCCTCGAATCGGAGCTGTTCGGGCACGAGCGCGGTGCATTTACCGGCGCGCAGGGTCTGCGTCGAGGCCGCTTCGAGCAGGCCGAAGGCGGCACGCTGTTCCTCGATGAAATCGGCGACATGCCCGCCGATCTGCAGGTGCGGCTGCTGCGCGTACTCGCCGACGGCGAGTACTACCGCGTGGGCGGGCATGCGCCGCAGCGTGCGACGGTGCGCATCATCGCGGCGACGCACCAGAATCTCGACGAACGCGTGCAGCAGCGATTGTTCCGCGAGGACCTGCTGCACCGGCTGAATGTCGTCCGCCTTCGCCTGCCGCCGCTACGCGAGCGCGTTGACGACATCGCGCCGCTTGCTCGTCATTTCCTGCACAAGAGCGCACGCGAACTCGCCGTCGACCCGAAGCATTTGTCGGACGAAGCGCTGCAGCTGCTCGTCGCGTTTTCGTTCCCGGGCAACGTCCGCCAGCTCGAAAACATCTGCCACTGGCTCACGGTGATGGCGCCGGGGCAGCGGATCGAGGTGGCTGACCTACCGCCCGATGTGCGCGACGTGAACGCCGAAGGCGCGCATCCGGACGCCGCGTGGGAGCACGCGCTCGACCGTGAACTTGCCGAGGCGCTCGCGAGTGGGGAGCCGGCGGTCGGCGATCGGCTGCTGCGCGAGTTCGAACGCACGCTGATCCGCCGCGCGCTCGCGCACACCGGTGGTCATCGGATGGAGGCCGCCGCGCGACTCGGCTGGGGCCGCAATACGCTGACGCGACGCATCCAGGAGCTCGGCATGGAAGACGAGCTGCGCAAGGAACGCGTGCCGCGGTCGCCCGTGTCGGCGCCGCGCGCAGCCGCCAATGACCCGCTCAACCGAGATGCAACATCCGGTACTTGATGCGGTGCAGCGCCATGATGAGTTTCCACGAGCGCGATGAAAGGACGGCGCGGTGCTCGGGCGCGTCCTGCGCGACGCGCATGAAGTCGCGCAACCGCTGCTCCTTCTCGATCAGCAATTTCTGATACATCCGCAGCAGGCCGTCGCGGCCCTGCATACGAATGTCGAGCTCGCGCATGTCGTCGTCGGTCAACGTGTGCCCACTGCGCAGGTGACGCGGTAACGGCTCCGGTACGTAGAACGTCGTGTGCGGCGCGACGACTTCCTCCGCCGGGCGGTCCTTCGTGTAGAGGTAGATCGAGAACGACTTGCGCGACAGGTGTACCTTGTCCGGCGGAAGCACGATGCGCCGGAAGCCGTGCCATGAGTATTCGGTCGTTTCGAACAGCACCGCACGATTGAAGAGCGGCAGGAACGACCGGCATTCGTCGATCGCGGGGTTGAACGGATCCGAGTGCAACTCGATCGCGCCGCCC
>JAICVH010000576.1 GCA_025935435.1 Burkholderiales bacterium | reverse complement strand
GTCTATGATTGATCTAACGAATATGACATGGACAAATGATAGCGCGGCCGCTAGAGTCGCGTCACGCGCGCGGAACGCAGCGTCGCTGCTGGAGGTCGTTCTTGGAAGTCTCTTTCGACAAGCAGGTGCGCAGCCTGCGGCTTGGCGCGGGTGACACGTTTCACGGCGAGGGCATTCTCGCCATCACCAAGGCGTTGCTTCAGTCCGGCGTCGCCTACGTCGGTGGCTATCAGGGTGCGCCGGTGTCGCATCTGCTGGATGTGCTGGTGCAGGCGCGCGACTACCTCGCAGAGCTCGGCGTACACGTCGAGGCCTGTGCGAACGAGGCGTCCGCCGCAGCGATGCTGGGCGCATCGATCCACTACCCGGTGCGCGGCGCCGTCACGTGGAAGTCGATCGTCGGCACCAACGTGGCCGCCGATGCGCTGTCGAATCTCGCATCGCCCGGCGTGCGCGGCGGCGCGCTGATCGTGGTCGGCGAGGATTACGGCGAAGGCGCGAGCGTCATTCAGGAGCGCACGTATGCGTACGCGCTCAAATCGTCGCTGCTGCTGTTCGACCCGCGCCCTGAACTTGCGCACATGGTCCGTGTCGTCGAGCAGGCGTTCGCGCTGTCCGAGGCGACGAACATGCCGGCAATCCTGCAACTGCGCATTCGCGCGTGCCACGTCCGCGGTTCGTTCGCGTGCAGCAACAACCTCGCGCCCGCGATTTCCGCGCGCGGGATGCTCGAAGCGCCTGCGAGCTTCGACTATTCGCGGCTCGCGCACCCGCCGGTGACGTTCGGCCACGAAAAGCTCAAGACCGAAAAGCGGCTTCCGGCCGCACGGCGTGCAATCGTCGAGCGCGGCCTGAACGAATGGCTGCCGGGGCGCCGCGATGACATCGGGCTCATCGTGCAGGGAGGGCTGTACAACTCGGTCGTCGGCGCGCTCGCTTCACTCGGCTTGTCCGACGCGTTCGGCGCCGGTGAATTGCCGATGCTCGTGCTCAACGTCACGTATCCGCTCGTGCCGGAGCAGCTGCGCGATTTCTGTCTCGGCAAGCGCGCGGTCCTCACGATCGAGGAGGGGCATCCCGCGTATATCGAACAGGAGCTGCAGGCGACGTTGCGCAAACTCGACGTGCAGACTGCCGTGCATGGCAAGGACGTGTTGCCGATGTCCGGCGAATATACGGTTGAAGTGCTTGCGCGGGGACTTGCGGATTTTGTCGACACCGCTGCGCCCGGCATCGACGTTGCGCCAGGCCGCCAATGGCTTGCCGCGGTCGACGAGGCGCGTGCTTCGGTAGCGCGCACTCTCGGTGGGTCGCTACCGTCCCGACCGCCGCAGTTCTGCATCGGCTGTCCGGAACGTCCGACGTTCGCTGCGCTGAAACTCGCCCAGCGACGGATCGGCGATGTTCACGTCGCGGCCGACATCGGCTGTCATTCGTTCGCGACGTTCGAGCCGTTTTCGATCGGTCACTCGATCCTCGGCTATGGCATGAGCCTCGCGTCGCGCGCCGGCGTGTCGCCGATCATGAAGCGCCGCGTGCTCGCGGTGATGGGCGACGGTGGCTTCTGGCACAACGGCCTGTTGACCGGCGTGCAGTCAGCGCTTTTCAACCGCGACGACGCCGTGCTGTTGATTTTCAAGAATGGCTACACGTCGGCGACCGGCACGCAGGAGATCATCTCGACGCCGGACGACGCGATCAAGGCAGCGGCGACCGACAAGACGCAGAGTCTCGTTGCGCAGAACCACGTCATCGAACGCACGTTGCAGGGCCTCGGCGTTCAATGGCTGCGTCGCGTCGACAGTTACGACGTCGAGCATATGCGCCGCACGCTGGAAGAGGCATTCACGACCGATTTCGACGGCCTCAAGGTCATCGTCGCCGAAGGCGAGTGTCAGCTCGAGCGCCAACGTCGCGTGAAGCCCTGGCGCGCGGCGCGGCGCAAGGCGGGAAAGCGTTTCGTGCGCGTCAAGTACGGCGTCGATGAGGACACCTGCTCGGGCGATCACTCGTGCATCCGGCTGTCGGGCTGTCCGACGCTGTCGGTGAAGCCGTCGAGCGATCCACTCAAGGTGGACCCGGTAGCGACCGTTCTCGACGGCTGCGTCGGCTGCGGGCTGTGTGGCTCGAATGCGCACGCAGCGACGCTTTGTCCGTCGTTCTACCGTGGCGAAGTGATCGTCAACGCGCGCTGGATCGAGCGTGTAGCCGATCGCTTTCGTCGCACGGTCATCGGCATGCTGCAACCGGCATGACGAAGCCCGTGTCGATCCTCGTCGGAGCGCTCGGCGGACAGGGCGGCGGTGTGCTTGCCGAGTGGCTGGTCGAAGCCGCGACGCAAGCGGGTTACGTCGCGCAGAGCACGTCGATTCCCGGTGTCGCGCAGCGTACGGGGGCGACGACGTATTACATCGAAGTCTTTCCGCAACCTGCGGCGACGCT
>JAICVH010000347.1 GCA_025935435.1 Burkholderiales bacterium | reverse complement strand
TGCCGGCTGCTGCTGCCGCACAAACGCAGCAGCTCCGGGTCGCGGTCACCACGGCCGCCGAAAACGCGCCGTTCTTCTCCGCCGTCGAGCGCGGCATGTTTGCGAAGCTCGGCCTCGACGTGAAGGTCGAGATGATGCCAAGCGGCGTCGAGATTGCGAACGCCCTGGCGAGCGGCACCGTGGATGCAGGTCTGTTCGGTACGTACCCGTTTCTCACCGCGGTGTCACGCGGCGTTCCCGTGGTCCTGATCGGGCATACGTGGAACAACGCGCTGATGAATCCGCAGAGCGAGGTCCTGTCGGTCATCGCGCGCGCCGACGCGGGCGTTCCCGCCGGCGATCTCGCGAAGCTCAAGGGCAAGAAGATCGGCGTCACGCGCGGCGCGGGAGGCGAGCCGTACATTGCCGGTCTGCTGAATCAGGTAGGCCTGACGATGGACGACGTCACGCTCGTGAACACCGCGCCGTCGAACATGGCGACGGCGCTTGCGAACAAGGATGCCGACCTGATTGCGGCGTGGGAGCCGTGGCCGAGCGCTGCGCTCACCAAGGTGCCCGGCTCGTACAAGGTCATCTACGGCGGATGCAAGAGCTGCTACGACGCGGGTACGCTGGTGACGACCAAGACGGCCATCGCGGACAAGGCGAAAGCGCTCGAGCTGTTCGTGCTCGGCTACGCACAGGGGCAGGCGTGGGCGCGCGCGAACCGCGACGAAGCGGCGAAGATTTCGACGCGCTGGATTCCGGGCATGGATGCCGAGACACTGACGCTTGCGCTGAAGAGCCTGCCACTGGATGTTCGGCTCTCGAAGAACACGATCGACGGCTTCAAGTCGTACTCGATTCCGCTGCTCGTGTCGCAGAAGCGCGTTCCGCAGGCGTTCGACCCGGCGCCATCGGTCGACAATCGCTTCGTCGCTGCGGCAATGAAGGCCGATCCGTCGGCGTTTGCGGACCTGAAGGAGATTCCCGCCGCGCAACGTCTGTGACACGACGCGCGATCGCTGCATCGTGACGCAGCCGAACCTGCTCTTCCTGTTTTCGGACCAGCACGCGCGGCGCGTCGCGGGCTGTTACGGCGATCCGGCGTCGCCGACACCGAACCTCGACCGGCTCGCAGGGGAGGGCGTGGTCTTCGACAACGCCTACTGCCCCTCACCGCTGTGCGTGCCGAGCCGGATGGCGATGCTGACCGGTCGCCATCCGTTCGAACAGGAATGCTGGACCAACGACGATTACCTGCGCTCTGACGCCGTCACGTGGTTGCATAGCGTGGGCGCGGCGGGCTATCGACCGGTGCTCGCCGGTCGGTTGCATTCGATGGGGCCCGATCAGCTCCACGGCTATGCGGAGCGCATGGTCGGCGATCACAGTCCCAACTGGGGCGGTGTGCCGCGGCACGATCTCGGCGTGCTCGAGAAGGCGAACGACCCTTGGCGCGAGAGTCTCGAGCGCTCCGGCGTCGGACAGTCCGCGTATCAGGTGAAGGACGTCGAAACGGCGTCGGCTGCGTGCAATTTTCTGCGCCGGATCGGCGAAGCACGGCGCGGTGGCGATCGCGCGCCATTCTGTCTTACCGTCGGGTTCCTGTTGCCCCATCCGCCGTATGTTGCATGGCGCGAGGATTACGCGCGCTTTGCCGGCCGCGTGCCGCCGCCGGCGCATCCGGCCCCGCCGTCGCCGCCGCATCCGTGGGAACGCTGGTGGCGCGAGAATCGCAACATCGCCGACATCGATGCCGGTGCCGTCGAGCGCGCGCGCACCGCGTACTACGGCCTCGTGTGGCGCCTGGATGCGTTGATCGGCGACGTGCTGCGCTGCGTGAGCGAGGAAGGTCTCGACGACGATACGCTCATCGTCTACACGACGGATCACGGTGATCAGCTCGGCGAGCGCGGGCTGTGGTGGAAGCACACGCTGTACGAAGATTCGGTGCGCGTCCCGCTGCTTTTGCGCTGGCCGGGTCGCATTCCGGCGGGCGAGCGGCGGGCGCAGGTCGTCGATCTGCTCGACGTCGCGGCGACGATGGCGGCTGCGCTGGGCGGACCGCCGTTGCCATTCGGGCACGGCCGCGATCTGCTGCCGATCGCTCGCGACGCGCGCGCGTCGTGGCTCGATGAGGTGTTCTCCGAACATTGCACCGACACCGTCCCCGCGTGGACGGGCGGCCAGTCGGTGCAGCAGCGGATGGTGCGCAGCGGCGACTGGAAGCTCATCTGTTCGCACGGGCATGCGCCGCAGCTGTTCGACCTCGCGAACGATCCGCACGAACGCAATGACCTCGCCGACGATCCGCGGCACGCCGCGATGCGCGCCGCGCTTCTCGCACGCGTGCTGGACGGCTGGGATCCGGTTCGCATTGCGTCGCGCATCGCCGAAAGGCGGCGCGAGAAGAACATCCTCGACGCGTGGGCGCGCAGCGTTCGCCCGCACGACGGTTTTCGCTGGCAGCTGTTGCCCGAGCACAATCGGCTCGAGCCGGTCTCAGGTTGAGCACGCCGTCACTTCGCTGGCCGCGGCTCGGCCTCGGCTGCGCGTCGTTGGGGACGCCCGAGCTTTCCGACGCCGACGCCGAACGCGTCATCGTCGCGGCGATTGCGCGTGGCGTCCGGTTCTTCGACGTCGCGCCGCTGTATGGTGGCGGTCTTGCCGAAGAGCGCCTCGGCCGCGCACTCGCAGCGCTGCCACGCGAGCGTTACGTGCTGTGCACGAAAGTCGGTGTTACGCGCCCGTACGGTCAGCCGCCGACGCCGCCCGGTGCAACGCGCCGGCGCCAGTTCGACGTCTGGGATTACAGTGCGGCTGCGACCCGCGCATCGGTCGAAACAAGTCTCGAGCGCCTGCGTACCGACCGTCTCGACGTGGTTCACCTGCACGATGCCGAGAATCACCTCGACCGCTGCCTCGACGCGTACGCCGAGCTTGTGCGCCTTCGCGATGCAGGCGTGGTCGGTGCGATCGGCATCGGCTCGAACGTCGTCGCACCGGTTCAACATCTGATCGATCGTGCGCGATTCGACGCGTTCCTGCTCGCGGGACGTTATACGCTGCTCGATGCCTCCGGTCGCGCGCTGATCGAAGCGGCCCACGCGCGCGGCATCGCTGTCGTCGCGGGCGGCGTGTTCAACTCAGGTGTGCTCGCGGCGTGGCCGCAGCCGGCTCCCACGTACGGTTACGAGCCGGCCGACGGTCGGATCGTCGAGCGCGCCGCAAAGATTGCCGCGATCGGTGCGCGGCACGATGTGCCAATCGCTGCTCTGGCGCTGCAGTTCGTGCTGGCGAATGCGGCAATCACGACGGTGCTGATCGGTGCGCGAACCGTTGCCGAGTTCGATGCGAACGTCGCGGCCACCGAATGCAGGATTCCGCGAGCATGCTGGTCGGAACTCGCGGACGCGGGAGTGATTCCGGCGGACACCCCCGGCCTGCACCGCCATTTACTCGACTGCGCATGAAGGAGGAGAACGTGATGCCGCTCGTTCGTTGGTCCGTGGTCCGAGGCGTGATGTCACTCGTCGGTTTGGCGCTGCTGATCGCGCCGGTCGCGGCCGTTGCGCAAGCCACGCTGCAGATTCGCATCGGCGCGGCGAACGCGACCGATCATGCGCCGGCGTTCATCGGCGTCGAGAAGGGGATCTTCGCGAAGCACGGCCTCGACGCGAAGATCGTCATGTACCAAAGCGGTCCCGAGATGATCAACGGCCTGCTGAGCGGGCAGCAGGACGTGAACATCATGGGGTCGATTCCCTTCCT
>JAICVH010000708.1 GCA_025935435.1 Burkholderiales bacterium | reverse complement strand
TGCCACCGCGTCTCGATCAACAAAAAGGCCCGCACCAGGCGGGCCTCGTCGCGATGTACTCGAGGGTTCAGTTCGTCTTGGCGACCACCGTCGGCGCTTCCTGACTGGAAGAAGAGGCCGTCGTTTTCTTGGCGGCGGAAGTTTTCGCTTGCTTCGTCGCGACCTTGGTCGTCACTGTCGCCGGCGCCTTGCCTGCCTGCGCCAATGCGGGTTTCTTGTCAGCGGACGACGACGCCATCGCGGCGTGATCCGGTCCGCAATCCGCCGCAGCAAGCACCGGCATCAACACAAACGCCGTCGCTGCCGCTCCGATCAGGATTCGCTTCATCGATCGCTCCTTGTCCGGGTGTCCAGCGGACAATTTGCGCCCAACCCAGTCCGGTGTCAATGGTCGCACGCATTCACCTCCGCCGCCTTGGCGTGCGCGTCGTGGATCTTCCGGCGCAGTTCGGCTGGAGCGATCACTTCCACGCCGCCGCCGTGCTTCATGATTTCGAGCAGCAGCTCGCGGTCGTCGCGATACGGCAATTCGAGCGTGAACCGGCCCGAAGGATCGAACACGCCGCGTTGATCCGGATGCCACACCTCGGAGCCGACCCAGCGTGCGCGCTCGGCGGAGAACCGCAGCTTCGCCCAGGTCACGGCTGCGCCCGCGCGCATGATTCCGTAACCGGTCGCGAGATAGTCCTCCAGCGTCTTCATGGGGACCTCGCGCGCGGCTTCGTCGAGCAACACCAGATTCCGGATGCCGTCGATTGCGAACGTCCGCAGGTCCTTGCGCAGATGGCACCAGCCATCGACGTACCAGTTGCCGCGGTAGTGGACGAGTCGCTGCGGTGAAACGTCGCGCTCGGACGTGACGTCCGTACTCCGCGCGTAGTACACGATGTGGACGCGTTGCCGCTTGAGCGTCGCGCGTCCGAGTTCCTCGAAATGCTTGAGCGGCAGCTTGCGCGGCGCGAACGCCAGCAGCCGGATGCGCTTGCGGACCTCGCCGGCCGACGCTTCGCCAGTGCCGAGAATGGCCGTCAGGCGCGCGCGCAACGGCGCGATATGCGGGCCGATCAGGCCGCCCTCGTCGAGCGACGACAGCAGATGTTCCATCGTAAGGAGCGCAAGCACCTCGCTCTCGTTGAACCACAAGCCCGGCAACTCATAGCGAGGTCCGGCGCTCGCTTGCTTCTCGAACCGGTAACCACCCGCATCGGCATCCCAGACGACGGGTGCGTTATACCGATCACGCATGTATTCGAGATCGCGCTTGAACGTCGCGGGCGAGATCTCGAGCTCATCGAGGAACACGTCGCGCGGCACGACGCCTCGCTCATGGAGCAACTGGTCGATGCGATAAAAGCGCTCGGAGCGGTCCACTTCAATGCACCGGAAGTGCGTCGGCGTACTCGCGCAGCCAGCACAACGTGTTGACGAGTTCCATTTGCTCAGGTCGGGTGCAGCGAACGTTCAGCAGTTCCGGACTGGCGATGACGATCGCAAGACTCTTCGCGCGCGACACCGCGACGTTCAGCCGGTTCTTGTCGTAGAGGAATTCGATGTTCCTGGGCAGACAGCCGCCGTTCGACGTCGCCATCGACACGATCACGACCTCGGCCTGTTGTCCCTGAAACTTGTCGATCGTCCCGACGCGCGCACCCGGCGGCAGAACGGACCTGAGCAGGTTCACCTGAGCGTTGTAGGGCGCCACGACGAGGACATTGTCGAGCGCGAAGCGACAGGTTTTGCCATCGTCGTCGACGT
>JAICVH010000717.1 GCA_025935435.1 Burkholderiales bacterium | reverse complement strand
GAGCCGCAACGCAAGCGTCTCCGCGCCGACGGCGATGTGATGCGCCTGTTCCGCGGTCAGCGTGCCGCCCCAATCCCGCAGGCCTTTCTTGCGGATCTGGGTGATGCCCCACAACGGCGGCTTCTGCGTCTTGTACGCCTCGGCGATGTTCGAGAACCGCGTCCAGTCGAAGTGACCGGTGTCGGTGACGGCGCCGCCGAGTGCGTTGCCATGCCCGCCGATGTACTTGGTGAGCGCATTGACGATGAGGCTGGCATGAACGCTGGCGGGCCGAAACAGCCACGGCGAGGTCATCGTGTTGTCGACGACGTAGAGCAGGCCGCGTTCACGGCACAGTGCCCCGATGCGCGCAAGGTCGGCGACCTGCGTGCGCGGATTGGCGATCGTTTCGACGAACACGACTCGCGTCGCGGGCGTCAACGCGCGCGCGACGTGCTCGGCTTGCGTGGCATCGACAAATGTGACCCGCGTTCCGTGGTCGTCGAGTGTCGCGAGCAGGCTGTTCGTGTTGCCGAAGATGAAGGAACTCGCGACGATGTGATCGCCGCCTCGCAGCAGTGCGAGCAGGGTCGCGCCGATCGCCGCCATGCCGGTCGAGAAGCACACGGTCGCGACGCCGCCTTCCATCGCGTTGACCTTCGCTTCCAGCGCCGACGTCGTCGGGTTGCCCTGGCGGCCGTATGCGTAGCCGGAGCGCTGATTCTGGAATACGCCGATCAGATCGGCGGCATCGCGATAACCGTACGCAACCGACAGATGCAGCGGCTTGTGCAACGCGCCGTGCTCGATCGGAGTTTCCCGGTCGGAGTGGAGGATCGCCGTGGTGAAGCCGCGTCCGGCAGTGTTGTCGCTCATGGCAGTAGCCTTGATGGGGGCACAAAAAACCCGTCGGGCTTCCGCCAAACGGGTTTCGTGTGCCCCGCCCGATATCTTCGGGCTGGAGCGAACCTCGCTTTAGCGGAATTTGTTTAAGCGCCCGCAAGCTGAAGCTCAAATCGGCGCAACGACACTATACCACGACTGCGGGGTGCTGCCTGCTCACGCACCGGCCCGGGGGGCTGACGGTGTTCAATCCGCCGACGCGTGCGTCTCCTCGGCGCTGTCGGCTTCCGCTTCTCCCCGTGCCTGGTTGCGGTCGACGGCAAGCTGCGACAGGTAATCGGGCGTGACGTCGCCGGTGATGTACCGGCCGTCGAAGCACGAGGCCTCGAAATCCACGAGGTTTGGATTGCAGTCGCGCACCGCATCCTTCAGCGCATCGAGGTCCTGATAGACGAGCAGATCGGCGCCGATCTCGTGCGCGATTTCTGCCTCGGTACGGCCGGTCGCGACGAGCTCGTCCTGATTCGGCATGTCGATCCCGTACACGTTCGGGAAGCGCACCGGCGGGCTCGCCGACGCGAAGTACACCTTGCGCGCACCGGCGTCGCGTGCCATCTGCACGATCTCGCGCGACGTCGTGCCGCGGACGATCGAATCGTCGACGAGCAGCACGACCTTGTCCTTGAACTCCATGCCGATCGGATTCAGTTTCTGGCGCACGCTCTTCTTGCGCAGCGCCTGGCCCGGCATGATGAACGTACGCCCGATGTAACGGTTCTTGACGAAGCCCTCGCGATACGTCTTGCCGAGCGTGTTCGCGAGTTCCAGCGCGGATGGCCGGCTCGAGTCGGGGATCGGGATCACGACGTCGATGTCCTGCGCTTGCG
>JAICVH010000690.1 GCA_025935435.1 Burkholderiales bacterium | reverse complement strand
TCGCGCCGGGCCGCTCGTCGTCGTTCGGCCACGGTAAAGGGTTGTGACCCCACTCGCCACCGATCGCATTGCGTCCTTCGATGACACGCCCGTTGACAACGACTCCCCCACCGACGCCAGTGCCGAGAATTACGCCGAAGACCACACCCGCACCACGACCCGCGCCGTCGGTTGCTTCCGATAGCGCAAAACAATTCGCATCGTTCGCAAGCTCGATTGTCCGACCCAGGCGCGCTTCGAGGTCTCGCTTCACCGGCATCCCGTTCAGACATACCGAATTCGAGCCCCGTAGAAGCCCCGTGGTACGTGATAGAGATCCCGGCGTGCCGATGCCGACGGTTGCGCTGCCGGCGGGCAACCCGCAACTGCGTTCGGCGTCTTCGACGAGCGTCGCGACGAGCGACAGGATGGCGTTGTAGTCTTCGCGTGGCGTAGGCACGCGGCGCCGCAGCCGTTCGCCCCCGCCCGCGTCGAGCACGATGATCTCGGTCTTGGTTCCGCCGAGATCGATGCCGATGCGGGGAGTCTCCGAGCTGCGCGACCGCTCGTCGATTCGCGCGAACACCTCGGTGCCTTCGACGTGGCGCTTCGCCACTTCGCCGCGCGATTCGAGATGGGACAGCGCGCTGCGCACCTCGTCTGCCGTCGCCGATGCCACTGCGGCGACCGCCCATCCGGCGATGCCTTCGACGGTGTCAGCGGAAGCCGGATGAGTGGCAAGGTAGCGACGAATCGCGTCGACCAGCGTTTCATGGCGTGGTGGATGCGACGGCGGTTCGTTGTTCATCGTACGTGTCGTCGCTCGATCAGGTTGACGATGGGATCGTCATGCGGAATATTACCGGGTCCCGTATCGGACGGATTGTCGGAACGCATGCCAATCACCGCTGCACAGCCTAGGACGAGGCTTCGCGTGACCATGAACCTACGTGATTCGACGACCCGCCGCCTCACGCGCGCGACGCGGTCGCTGATGCTGTTCATCACCGTTGCGCTACCGCTCGCGGCGAGCGCGCAAGGACAGCTCAATCTTTATTGCAGTTCGCCGAATACGGCGTGGTGCCAGGGCATGGCCGTCGGTTTCGAGAAGGCAACCGGAACGCGCGTGGCGGTCGTACAGAAAGCGACCGGAGAGATGTTCGCGCAGGTAAAGGCCGAAGCGGCCAATCCGAAAGGCGACATCTGGTGGGCAGGTGCTGCGGATGCCTATCTACAGGCGGCAGAGGAAGGGCTGCTCGACGAGTACCGATCGCCGAACACGACGCAGCTCTACGACTGGGCGCAGCGCATCAGTGAAATCTCGAGGGGCCGCGTTTCAGGCGTCTACGGCGGCATCATCGCACTCGGTTACAACACGGAACTCGTGACGCGCAAGAAGCTGCCTATACCCCGCTGCTGGAAGGACCTGGCGAACCCGGCGTACAAGGGCGAAATCATGCTCGGCAACCCGAACTCTTCGGGGACCGCTTACCTGATGCTGGCGACACTCGTCCAGGTGTTCGGCGAGGACGAGGCGTTCAAGTACCTGCGTGCCGTGCATCCGAACGTGAACCAGTATGCGCGGTCGGGGATCGGGCCGATGACGGCCGTGACGCGCGGCGAAACAGCGATCGGCAGTACGGTGTTACACGGGGTCATCAACGAGATCATGCGGGGATTTCCGGTCGAACCGGTCCTCCCCTGCGAAGGCGTTGGTTACGAAGTCGGATCCGTGGCCGTCATCAAAGGCGCACGCAACCTGGACGCGGCACGCAAATTCGTCGACTGGTCGCTGTCGCTGGAGGGCCAGAAGGTCGGGCTCGACGTCAAGGAATATGCGATTCCG
>JAICVH010000187.1 GCA_025935435.1 Burkholderiales bacterium | reverse complement strand
GCCGAACCGCGGTTAGACGAGTTCCGCGGCCGGGCCGAGGATCTGCTCGCGCAGTTCCCGGTAACGCGGCAGCTGCGGCGGATAGATGCAGACGTATTTGACCTGCGCCGCCTGAAGGCAGCGCTGCTTGATCGTCTCGAGCTTTTGATCCCGCGGATCGATCACCTGGTCGGGCTCCTTCGCGTCGACGATGGCGACGATCGTCATGTCGCGGTCACACACGACGAATCCGACGTGCTGGTTCGCGATCTTGCGGAAGGCGCGCAGCCGCTCCATCCCCTGCGGCCCGATCTTGACCTGCAGCACGTCGGCCAACCGCACGCGCGCGAAAACTTCATGACGGGGAAACGCCGCCTTGAGCAAAAGAAACACGACGTTTTCGGCCTTCGACAGGAAACGCGGCCGCAACAGGTAGAGGCCCGGAACTTCGGCTGACGACAAAAGGCGTGTCGTCTCGCCCTCGGTCCACTGGGCGACGGCAGTCGGGCCGTCGATCGACGAGCGCGCACCCACCGGCGCCTCTCGATTCCGCCGCATCAGGCCGGCGACGATCACCGCCGCGAGCGTGATCACGGCAACGCCGAAGATCAGGCCGGAAGTCATCGCGATCCGCGAACCGGGCGCGTCGACACGACTGCGGCGGACGATGACTGAAGCATATCGGTTGCGGTTTCCCTGCGTTACGCGGGCCGCTGCCAGTCTAATGCATATTTGTCGGCTGTTGATGACAACCACGCGCAGATCGCCTTCCCGTCGGCGATGTGGTGGCGCGCGCACAACGTTGTGCGCCGATCGTTCGATGCAGGGTACCCGCGCTCGCTAGGAACGAATCACCTCATCTGCGCGCATCTGGACGGAGACCGGGACCACCACGCCAATTACCGCTGCCGTGTTCAGGTTGACGGCAAGATCGAATTCGGTTGGAAGCTCAACGGCGATCTCGGCTGGATTGGCGCCGCGAAGCAGGCGATCGAGGATCGCGACGCCACGAGGCGAGGGTTTCGGTGAAAACGACATCAGACCGCCCGTTTTCACGAAGTCCCGGTCGGGACCGATGGCAGGCAGCCGGAGCGCGATCAAGCCATTGGCAATCCGCTGCCACATATGGCTGCGGAGCCAGGGATGCGGCGGGATGATTACGGCATCCGCGCGGGCGCTTCCAAGCTCGCTGAAGAAGTGGTCCAAATCTTCCGGCCCGGCGACGGCGATCCCGCGCACAACGAGGCCAAGCGACCGGGCGGTCGCAACGACGTCGTCTTGCAGGCGTGGCTGCGGGTAAATGACGAGCGCAGCGTGCGGTCGTATCTCCTTGACGAGCTGCAACATCTTGCCGTCGTAGAGTCCTTCGCAAAAACCGGTCAGGTTCGCGCCCGGACGCGCAAGACTTGCCACCAATCCGCTCGCCACGGGATCGGCGGCAACGTTGAAGACTATGGGAATGGTTCGTGTCGCTTGCTGCATCGCCCGCGCGGCGGGCGTGCCAAAGGCGATGACGACGTCAAGCCGCTGCTCGGCGAAGTCGCGCGCAATGGCTGCCAGCTCTTCGGGCCGCGCACCTCCTCGCCGCTGAAACTCGATGGTCTGCCCTTCGACCCACCCGTAAGCGCGCAGAGCTTCAGCAACCTTGGGGTCCGGTCCCGCGAGTGCCGTCCCGTAAAAGATGGCGCCAACGCGCTTCATCCGTGGCTGCGGTTGTGAGCGTGCGAATGACGACGCGCCGATCAGCGCACTCGCCAATGCGGATGTGAATGCGCGGCGATCCATTGCAGCCCTCTTGACATCCCGTGCACGCGAGCGCAACCCGGTATCGACCCCGCTCCGGCTGAGCCCGATGGTCGTCGCAGTGCAACCAAGGACTGTAGGCCGAGGGCCTGCACGGGTCAAACGCGTGACTAACGCTGCTGCGCGCCGTGGAGGCGTGCAAGGCGAGGCCATCGGCGATCCTTGTGCCGTCCCGGCCAAAGGTGTACACGTCATCGGCGAACACCCGGCAGATGCGGCGAAACCGCGGGTGTTCGCGGAGCCAGGGAGGATCCGACAATGAACTGCCCGCGCAGGCAGGTTGCGGTGTCGGTCGCCTTGCTGCTCGCCGGCAACTGCGCCCAGAGCGTCATCGCACCCGCATCGGCACAGTCTGCGGCGGAACATGCTCCCGACGTAGCCGTTCTCGAAAAGATCACCGTCACCGGGACGCGCATTCCGGCGATCGACGGTCAAACCGGGCTTCCGCTACAGGTCATTACGCGCGATGAAATCGAGCGCGCCAACTTCCAGACCACGGAAGAACTCGTTCACGCAATCTCCACGACCTACAGCGGCTTCACCGAGGCACAGGCGCTTGGCGGTACCGGGCAACCCGGCTTCGCAGCGGCGGCACTACGCGGTATCGGGCACCAGGCGACGCTGGTCCTTTTGAACGGACGCCGCATTGCGAATTACGCATTCACGACGATCGGCGCCGATCTCAATGCCATCCCGCTTGCCGCGGTCGAGCGCGTTGAGGTTCTGAGAGGCGGCGCCAGCGCGATCTACGGCAGCGACGCGATGGCGGGCGTCATCAACTTCATCCTGCGCAAGGACTACGCTGGCGCCGAGGCGCAGGTGCAATACACGTCCCCGGAGCATACGGGCGGATATGCAAAGCGCTACACCGTAACGGCAGGCTATGGCGACTTCGCGGCACAGCGGTTCAATGCGTTCGCCACGGTCGACTATCAGAAGCTCGGCGGAATCCAAGGTCGCGATCGCGCGTTCGCAGCGCGCGCCTACATCCCGGACGAGAACTTCGACCGAACGAATGTCAACTCCGTACCCGCCAACGTCGAAACACCCATGGGGATCCGCAATCCGACCGGTGATCCTGCCAATGGTTACCGCAACCCCACATGCGCGCCGCCGCGGTCATTCCCGACCGCAGGGAGCGCCAACCAATTTCAGTGCCGTTTTGCGAGCACCGACGGGCAGACGATCATCGATCCGAGCGAGCGCGTCAGCGTGGTCGCCGCGCTCAATTGGCAGATGACACGCGATCACGCGCTTTTCCTCGACGGGGTCTACGCGCGCAACGAGTTCACGTTTGCCATAAGCCCGCTACCCGTCTCGAGTCAGGTCACTTCTCGCGGTGCCGGTTTCCTGCTGCCTCCGACCAGCGCGTTCTATCCGCATGCGTTCGCCGCCGCGTTCGGTATCGACGGCAAGCCACTGAATCTCTTCTGGCGCGCGACCGAGCTCGGACCGCGAGTCATTGCACCGACGTCCGAGCAATGGAGCGTCGTTACCGGCCTTAAGGGAAGGATCGCAGGGTGGGATTACGACGGCGCATTGAATTACAACCAAAGCAGCATCGACAGCCGCTACGCGGGCAGTAACGCGCGCCAATCCGCGATCATTCCCCTGGTGAACAGTGGCGTCGTCAATCCGTTCGGCCCCAATTCACCGGCAGTGATCGACGCGCTGGCCGCAACCGAGGTAAACCGCACGCTTCGTACGGGACGCGCTTCGCTGATGTCGTTCGATTTTCATGTGACGAACGAGGTGTATCGACTTCCGGCCGGACCCGTCGCATTGGCCGCAGGCATCGATGCCAGGAGGGAGAGAGTCGAACAGGTGTCGGATCCGATTCTCGAGTCCGGCGACATCATCAACGTGGGTGCGCTACCGTCGCTTGCCGGAAGTCGCACGGTGCTCGCGGGATTTGCCGAAGCGAACGTACCGTTGTTTATGTCGCTCGAAGCCAACGTCGCGGTTCGCTACGATCATTACAGCGATTTCGGCAGCACGACAAACCCCAAATTCTCGCTCCGCTGGCAGCCGCACCGCACGCTGTTGCTGCGCACGTCGGCCGGAACCGGTTTTTTCGCCCCCAGTCTCACCGGCTTGCATCAACCCCTGGTGTCCGGCTTCACGAACAGCGTGAGCGACCCGGCACGATGTCCGCAGATCCCGCAGGATTGCAACCGGCAATTTCCGACGATTTTCGGCGGCAACCCGGACTTGCAGGCAACCAACTCACAGCAATGGAGCGTCGGCGCCGTCTGGGCGCCCATAACCGGGCTATCGCTCGGCGTCGACTACGTGTCGCTTTTGCAGAAGAATCGGATCAACGCGTTTTCCCCACTCGATATCTTTCTCCAGTGCCCCGACGGGATCACGGGGCGGACGTGCTTTCTTATCCACCGAGCCCCAGCGGAACCAAGTCATCCGACGCTGCCCGGTCCGATTGTCCGGATCGACCAGTTCCTGACGAATCTTGGCAATTTCAAGGTGACGGCAGTCGACGTGAATCTTCAGTATCGCGGGCCGCCTCGAACGTGGGGTGCCGTCAACGTCATGCTGAACGGCACGTACACGATCCAGAACTCGCCGCAACAACTGGACGGTAGCTACATCAATCTCGTGAATCATTACGTCGTGGCCACGGGAGGTCTCTCACCGTATTGGCATCACTTCCTGATGCTCGACTGGACGTATGGACCGTGGTCGGTCTCGGTGACCGAGAACTATCAGACGGGGGGCTACGATCAGCCGCCGGCGCCCGGAACCGGCGGCCGACAGCGACGCATCGGCGACTACGACATCTGGAACATCGGCGTTCTCTACAAGGGCTTCCGTAACTGGACGCTCTCGGCCGGAATCAAGAACGTGTTCGACCGGGATCCCCCATTTTCGATACAAAGCCAATCTTCGCAATTTGGCTATGATCCGTCATACGCAGACCCGCATGGCCGATTGTTCTGGGCAGGCGTGAAGTACGTCTTGCATTGAGCTCGACACCCAACGCGTTTCATTGAGCTTGAAACACGAAGGCCCGGTTGCCCGGGCCTTCGCGCAAAGCCTGATGCTGGACGAAATTACATGTCCATGTCGCCCATGCCGCCCATGCCGCCACCGCCCGGCATCGCGGGCTTCTCGTCCTTCGGAAGTTCCGCAACCATTGCGTCGGTCGTCAGCATCAGGCTCGCGACCGAAGCCGCGTTTTGCAGCGCAAAGCGCGTCACCTTGGTCGGGTCGACGACACCCATCTCGACCAGGTCGCCGTACTCGCCAGTCTGCGCGTTGAAGCCGTAGTTGCCCTTGCCTTCAACGATCTTGTTGACGACCACCGACGGCTCGTCGCCGGCGTTGTTGACGATCTGGCGCATCGGCTCTTCGAGCGCACGCAGCACGATCTTGATCCCCGCGTCCTGATCGGCGTTGTCGCCCTTCAGGTTCTTGAGGTTCGAGCGGGCGCGCAGGTACGCGACGCCACCGCCGGCGACGATGCCCTCCTCGACGGCCGCACGCGTTGCATGCAACGCATCTTCGACACGCGCCTTCTTTTCCTTCATTTCGACTTCGGTCGCCGCACCGACCTTGATCACCGCGACACCGCCGGCGAGCTTGGCCACGCGTTCCTGCAGCTTTTCCTTGTCGTAGTCGGACGTCGCTTCCTCGATCTGCTTGCGGATGTTCTTCACGCGCGCCTCGATCGCCGCCTTCTCACCGGCACCGTCGATGACCGTCGTGTCTTCCTTCGCGACTTCGACGCGCTTCGCACGGCCCAGGTCCTTGAGCGATGCGTTCTCGAGCTTCAGTCCGAGTTCTTCAGCGATGACCGTGCCGCCCGTGAGGATCGCGATGTCCTCGAGCAT
>JAICVH010000408.1 GCA_025935435.1 Burkholderiales bacterium | reverse complement strand
TACGGCGGCGCGATCACGTCGATCCTGTTTCGCATTCCCGGCGAGCCGATGGACGTCCCGCTGCTCTGGGACGGCTTCGCGATGGCGCGGGCGGGACAGCCCGCAGAGGCGCTCGGCTGGACATTGTTTGCCGCGCTGACGGGCGGGCTCATCACGGCAACGGTCATGGTGGCGCTGGCCGTGCCGTTCGCGAGGGTCGCTCTCACGTTCGATTCGCCCGAATACTTTTCCATCGTGCTGTTCGGCTTCACCAGTGTCGTTGCGCTCGGCGGCGGCTCGATGGCAAACGCGCTGATCAGCCTGTTCTTCGGCATGCTGGTGTCGACGGTCGGCGTCGACGAAATCTACGGCGTGGATCGCTTCACGTTCGGCAGCAGCATCCTGCGCGACGGCATCGGCTACCTGCCGGTCATGGTCGGCGCGTATGGCCTCGGCGAAGTGCTGATCCGCCTCGAGCAGGGGTTTGCCTCACCGCCGCTCGAGGGCGAAGGGCGCATTGCAACGCGCATTCCGCGGCTCGCCGAAGCGTGGCAGCTCCGCGGCACGTTCGGTCGCTCGTCGCTCGTCGGCGTGTTGTGCGGCATCGTGCCCGGCGCGGGTGCCACGATCGCTTCGTTCGTCTCGTATGGCATCGAAGGCCAGTACGGCAAGCGGCGCCGCCAGCTCGGCAGCGGCATTCCCGAAGGCATCGTAGCGCCGCAGGTCGCGTCGACCGCATCGGTCGGCGGTCACATGGTGCCGCTGCTCACGTTGGGGATTCCGGGCAGCGGCGCGACCGCGGTAATTCTCGGCGCGTTCCTGTTGCATGGCGTGCAGCCGGGGCCGCAGATCTTCCAGACGCAGTCGCTGCTGGTCTATGCGATCTTCGCGTCGATGTTCCTCGGCGTGCTCGGCATGGGTCTGCTCGGCTACTTTGCGATCCGTCCGCTGATCAAGGTGCTGTACCTGCCGGAAGCGATCGTCTCGGTGTTCGTCGTGCTGTTCTGCCTGATCGGCGCGTATTCCGAGCACAACAACGTGAGCGACCTCTGGATGATCGTCGTGTTCGGCGTCATCGGTTACCTGTTCGAGCGCTGGCGCTTTCCGATCGCGCCGATGGTTCTCGGTTGCATTCTCGGCCCGGTCGCCGAAACGTCATTCCTGACCACGATGATCAGCTATCGCAATGACTGGACCGTTTTCTTCACGCGCCCGGTGAGCGCAGCGGTGATGGGGCTGACCGCCCTTGCGCTGCTCTATCCGGTGTATCGACGGTGGCGTCGCAATCGCCGCGCGCCGATCGCCGCCTCCGGCGCGACGCCATGAACGTCGCGCGCGTCGACGTGCATCGGCTCGAGATTCCATTGACGACGCCGTACCGCCTCGCCTTCGGCCCGGTCACGCGCTACGACACGATCATCGTGAACGTCACCGGCGATGACGGTGAACGGGGGTTCGGTGAAGCGACGCTCCTGACCGGTTACACCGATGAAACGATCGACGACAGTTGGTTGCTCGCGCGCGAAATCGCCGCGACGATGCCCGGCACGGCGATGGCCGTCGTTCGCGAGCGGCTGCAGGCGCTCGGCAGGCGCGCGCCGTTCACCGCGACCGCGTTCTGCACGGCGCTCGATATGGCGAGCGGGCATCCGTTGCTGCGAACGGCGAAAACGATGCGCGTGCCGATGCTCGCGCTGCTGCAAGGCGCGGATACCGCGGCGTTGCGCGATGCGTTCGAGCGCGTACACGCCGAAGGTTTTCGAACGGTGAAGGTGAAGGTGGGCTTCGACGTCGTCCTGGATCTGCGCTTCGTCGCCGACGTGCAGGCGATCGTCGACGGGCGCGCCGCGATCCGCGTCGATGCCAACCAGGGCTACACGGGCGCGCAGGCGGCCGCGTTCATCGGTGGCGTCGATCCCGCCGGCATCGAACTGTTCGAGCAGCCATGCGCGGCCGGCGACTGGGACGCGCATCGCGAAGCGGTAGCGGCGGCATCGGCCACGGGTCTTCCGCTGATGCTCGACGAGTCGATCTATGCAATCGCCGATATCGAGCGCGCCGCGCGCGAATGCGCCTGCACGTACGTGAAGGTCAAGCTGATGAAGTTCGTCAGCGTCGACGCGCTCGCGCACGCGATCGAGTGCATTCGGTCGCTCGGCATGCGCCCGGTGCTCGGCAATGGTGTCGCGTGTGACGTGTCGTGCTGGATGGAAGCGTGCGTCGCCGCACGGCACATCGACAACGCCGGTGAGATGAACGGGTTCCGCAAGGCGCGGCGCATGCTGCTCGCGAGGCCGCTCGCCTGCGATCGGGGCGATATCGTCATCGAGCCGGGGATGCCATCGCTCGACGGCGATGCGCTCGACGCGTTCACGCGGGAACGCGTCACGTTCGACACCGAAAGCGCAGGATGCCCCGCACGATCGTGACGGGTGTCATCGGCGCCGACACGCACATCGTCGGCAACCGCATTCTCTCGATGGCGCTCGAGGATGCGGGCTATCGCGTTGTGTCGCTCGGCGCGTTGACGCCGGCGGTCGACTTCATCCGTGCTGCGGTCGAGACGGCAGCGGATGCGATCCTCGTCTCGTCGCTCTACGGGCAGGGCGAACTCGACTGCCGCGGCTTTCGCGACCTGTGCATCGAGGCCGGTCTCGACGACATCCTGCTCTACGTCGGCGGCAATCTCGTCGTCGGCAAGCAGCCGTGGGACGTCGTCGAGCGGCGCTTTCTCGACATGGGTTTCGATCGCGCATTCGCACCGGGAACGCGCGTCGAAACCGCGCTTGCGGCGCTGGCCGAGGACTTCGCCGAGCGCGAGCGCGCATCGTCATGGTCCGAATGAGCCGCGGCGCGATCCGATGAACGCCGCGCTGCTGATCGACTTCGGCAGCACGTGGACAAAACTGCGCGCTATCGACGTCGAATCGGGCGACCTGGTCGGCAGCGCGCAGGCGCCGTCGACGGTGACGACCGACGTCAACATCGGGCTCGACGCGGCGCTGGCGGCGCTGTCCCGCGCGATGGGTACGGTCCCGGCATTCTCGTGCCGCCTCGCATGCTCGAGCGCGGCGGGCGGGTTGCGCATGGTGACGATCGGACTCGTCCGCGAATTGACGGCTGAAGCGGCCCGGCAGGCGGCACTTGGCGCGGGCGCGAGGCTCATCGGCAGCTTTGCGTATCGGTTGACCGACGGCGACGTCGCGAACATCGCGTCGCTTGCGCCCGACCTCGTGCTGCTTTGTGGCGGAACGAACGGCGGCAACGCGACGGTCATCCTGCACAACGCGCACGCGCTGGCGCGAAGCGCGATCGGCGCTCCCGTCATCGTCGCGGGCAACCGTGAAGCGACCGACGAGATCGTGGCGCTGCTTGCGCAGCACGGCCGCGTGGCGATCGGCGCGGCAAACGTGCTGCCGG